>NZ_AP019371.1:2232500-2472500 GCF_004001265.1 Actinoplanes sp. OR16
TGAGGACGCCCGGTTCGCGGCGAAGGGCCAGTGCGTCCGCAACGACGGCAGCAACCTGGAGCCGAAACTGCGCGTTGTGGCGTGTGCCGCGAACACCTATGAGGTGCTGAAACGCATCGACGGCCGGACCACCGGCGACAAGGACGCGATGTCCAAGTGCGCCAAGGTCGACGGGTACACCAAGTGGTACTACTACGACACCGAGTACGACGACGTCGACGTCGTTCTCTGTCTCCGTGAGTATGGGAAGGTCTAGCGAAATAGCTAGAAAGCCCTAGAGGCCTATCGAGAGTGAAATCGAGCGGACTCTAGCGTCATCACTAGACAGCCCGATACTGTGCTACGCCATGGATCCCGTGCGGAACCCGTACGCTCCGGGCGCCGGTCAGCGCCCGCCCGAGCTCGCCGGCCGCGACCGTGAGCTGGACGTCTTCGACGTGGTGCTGGAACGGGTGGCCCGTGGTCGCCCCGAACGCAGCCTGGTCCTGACCGGCCTGCGCGGTGTCGGCAAGACGGTCCTGCTCAACACCCTGCGCTCGGCCGCGATCGGCCGGCTCTGGGGCACCGGCAAGATCGAGGCCCGGCCGGACCAGTCGCTGCGCCGCCCGGTCTCCGGCGCGCTGCACATGGCGATCCGCGAGCTCGCCCCGCACCACCGCGACCCGGACCGGGTGGACGAGGTGCTCGGCGTGCTCAAAGCGTTCGCGCTGCGGGCCAACGACCCGAACGGGAAGATCCGGGACCGCTGGACGCCCGGCATCGACGTGCCGCCGGCACGCGGCCGGGCCGACTCCGGGGACATCGAGATCGACCTGGTCGAGCTCTTCACCGACGCGGCCTCGCTCGCCACCGACGTGGGCACCGGGATCGCCCTGTTCATCGACGAGATGCAGGACCTGAGCGCCACCGACGTCTCGGCGCTCTGTGCGGCCTGCCACGAGCTGTCCCAGCTCGGCGCCCCGCTGATCGTGGTGGGCGCCGGCTTGCCGCACCTGCCGGCCGTCCTCTCCGCGGCGAAGTCCTACTCCGAGCGCCTCTTCCGGTACGCGCGGATCGACCGCCTCGACCGGGACGCCGCCGACCTGGCGCTGGGCGTGCCGGCCGAGCGGGAGGGCGTCGAGTACGACCAGGAGGCGCTCGACCTGCTCTACGAGAAGTCCGGCGGCTATCCGTACTTCGTGCAGGCCTATGGGAAGGCCACCTGGGACCACGCCCCGCAGACCCCGATCACGGCGAACGACGTGCAGGTCGCGGCCCCGGAGGCGGAGGCCGAACTGGCGGTCGGCTTCTTCGGTTCCCGGTTCGAACGGGCCACCCCGGCCGAGCGGGAGTACATGCGGGCCATGGCCGCGCTCTCCAGCGATCCCGGCAACGACATGGACGCCGCCGTGCCGACCTCGGACATCGCGACGTCGCTCGGACGCAAGCCGGCCAGCCTCTCCCCGGCCCGCGATGCCCTGATCAAGAAGGGGCTCATCTACTCCGGGGAACGGGGCACCGTGGCGTTCACCGTCCCGCACTTCGGCCGCTACCTCAGGACGCAGCCGGTATGAGGCCGTCGCTGCGGGTATAACCGAATTCATGAAGCCCGTTCGCAGCGCCGCCCGTGCCATGCTCGCTTCGATCTTCGTGATCAGTGGTGTCCGCGTGCTGATCCAGCCCGGTGAGGGCCGGATCCAGGCGGCCCGCCGGGTCACTCCCTGGCTGGAGAAGCTGGATCCGCGTATCCCGGCCGATCCCGAGACGGTGGTCCGGGCGAAGGCGGCGGCCGACGTCGTCGCCGGTCTCGCGCTCGCGACCGGCCACTTCACCCGTCCCGCCGCGGCAGTGCTGGCCGCCGGCCTGCTGCCGACCACCTACGCCGGCCACCCGTTCTGGGCCGTGCCGAAGGAGGAGCGTGCCGCCCAGCAGGTCCACTTCCTGAAGAACCTGGGCCTGCTCGGCGGTCTGCTGCTGGCCGCCGCCGACACCGAGGGCAAGCCGAACCTGCGCTACCGGACCTCGCACGCCGTCGACCGCAGCCAGCGCAAGATGAAGCGTGCCGTCCGGACCGCCAGGCGAGAAGCCAAGATCGCCGCCATCTCCGCGACGACAGCCCGCAAACTCCCCGGGTGAGTGGCGGGCATGTCCGGATAACAACCTATAAGCGGCCTTTGCGTTAAAGCGGACGAGGGGCCGCACGGTCGGTCTGCGCCTTCTAAGCTCGCTTCCGCCCGGCTACAAACCTGCCGCCCGCTCTCCTCCGATCCGTCCTGTTCGGAATCGGTCGAGGGCCGGGCGACAGCCGTGCCGTGCCCGGAGGACGAGACGGGGGTCGCGCCATGCCGGCAGTCAACAAGGGTGGGCGCCGTGCTGCGCTGCTTGCGCTGGGCGGTGCGGTCACGCTCCTGCTCATCACCCTTCTCCAGCATCTGTACGGCCTGAGCACCCTGGAAGTACAGCTAGCAGCAATCCGATCGTGGATCGTCGGCGACGGCCTCTACACGTACCGTGAAACCGGCGCCGCCTTCACCCCGGCCCTGGCCCTGCTGATCGCGCCGCTGGCCACCCTCCCGCTGCCGGTGGCCGGCTGGCTGCTGACGCTGGCGAGCCTGGCCGCACTGCTGCTGTCGTCCGTGGTGCTGACCGGACCGCTCGCCCGCCGCTACGGACGCAACCGGATGACGCTGGCCCTGACCCTCACCGCGCTCGCCCTAGCCGCCGGCCCGGTGCGGGCCGCGATCGGACTCGGCCGCACCGACGTGATCCTCTTCGGCTTGGTGGTCGCCGACCTGGTGGCGCTGCGCCGGGCGCGGGCGTACCGCTGGTGGCCCGCGACAAAAGCGGAACGCTCACCGAAGGAGTGGCTGCACCACATCTGGCGAACCGGCGGCTGGGCCGGCGTCGGCGTCGGACTGGCCGGCGCTCTCGCGGCCGGCCCCCTGCTGCTGATCCTCTACCTGCTGCTCAGCAAGCAGCGCCGGGCCGCCCTGACCGCACTGGCCACCGCTGCCGTCGTCACGCTGGGCACCCTGGTCGCGGCCCCTTCCGAGGCCCTGAGCTGGTACGGGACGGTGGTCTGGGAACTGGATCGGACCGTCCCGATGAACGACCCCGGCAACCAGTCACTGGCCGGTGTGCTGGCCCGTCTCTACGGCCTCAACGCCCCGCCCGTACTGGTCTGGCTCTCCTTCGGTGTGCTGCTGCTCGCCGTGGGCCTGATCCGGGCCCGGTCCGCTCACGCCGACCGCGACGAGACGGCCGCCTTCACCCTGATCTGCCTGGCCGGGGCGGCGGCCGGCCCGGTGACCGGCCCGGGTGAGGCGATCTGGCTGCTGCCGGCCGTGCTGATCCTGACCGACAAGGCCCTCCGCCGCCGAACCACTCCGGCCCATCCGCGAGCCCGATTCCCCGGTGCGGGTTTCGCGGCGGCGGCCCTGGCAGGATGCGCCCTGCTACTGCTGGACCCCCTGGGAGCGGTAGTCGGGAACGGCTACGCCATCCTCCTGATCGTCCTGGTCAACGCCTTGCCGTGGAGCCCGGAGCCCACCGGCCGCCCACCACTGCGCCGCACACCTCGACGCCGCCAAGCAGCGATCCCCGTCCCCCGAGGCGGCTGACCCACCTCGGCTGGGCACTCGTGGGGCGTGAGGGCACGCCGGGGCCGGCGGTGGCGTGAGCCGGGCGAAGGTGGCCGCCGGTGTGGTGCGCTGGGCGACGCTTTCGATGCGGTGGGGGACGGCCGTCATCCCCGTACGACTAAGGGCAATTGACCCATTCTTCGGTGCCGTCCCGGAAAACCTGGCGCTTCCAGATCGGCAGCCGCGCCTTGGCCTCGTCGACCAGGCGGGCGCACGCCGCGAACGCCGCCGCGCGGTGGGCGGTGCTGACCGAGGCGACCAGCGCCACGTCGCCGATCTGCAGGGTGCCGATGCGGTGCGAGACGGCGACGGCGTAGACGTCCGGGTCGGCGGCGATCTCGTCGGCCACCTCGCGGAGGATCTTCTCGGCGGTGGGGTGACCCTCGTATTCGAGAAGGGTCACGCCCCGGCCGCCGTCGTGGTCGCGCACCACGCCCTGGAAGGACACCACGGCACCGGCACGCGGGTCGGCCACGGCGGCTTCGTGAGCGGCGAGGTCGAGCGGCGCGTCGATCACCTCGACGCGGGCGACGAAAGTCATG
The DNA here is from genome assembly GCF_004001265.1 of Actinoplanes sp. OR16. Taxonomy (GTDB): domain Bacteria; phylum Actinomycetota; class Actinomycetes; order Mycobacteriales; family Micromonosporaceae; genus Actinoplanes. Next base: position 2,236,663 of record NZ_AP019371.1, read on the forward strand.
GGTCAGCGCTCCCCGGGCGTCAGCGGAAGGGGCAGGAAGGGAACCAGGTCGCCGGCCGCGGCCTGCGAACCGGGACGGACCACTACGAAACCGTGCGCGTTCGCCAGGCCCCGGAGCATCGCGGAACCCACGTGACCGACCGGCGTCGCGGTGCGGCCGGAAGCGTCCAGCGCGGCGAGGGCGAGGTGCGTGTCACCGCCGCGGCCCCGCACCGCCGCCGACAGCTCGACCAGTGGCAGTGGCGCGAGCGGGCGACCACGCAGGCCGGCCAGCAGCGGTGCGACCAGCGAGATCAGGGCGATCACCGCGGACTGCGGGTTGCCGGGCAGCCCGGCGATGAAGCGCGGGCGAGGACCCGGAACCCGGGCCAGCAGCATCGGGAAGCCGGGGCGGACCGCGACGGTGTTCACGATGTAGTCGGCGCCGAGCTCGGCAAGCGCGGGGTGCAGGTGGTCGACCGGGCCGTGCATGGTGCCGCCGGTCGTGCAGACGACGTCGGCCTCGTCGAGACCGGATCGGATCGCGTCGAGGTGGGCGTCGAGGGTGTCCTTCACCGGGCCGGTGACGCTGGTGACGGTCGCGCCGTTGCGGCGCAGCCAGCCGGGGACCTGCGGGCCCAGCGAGTCGCGGACCCGGCCGGCACCGGGCGGGCCCTCGGTCAGCAGCTCGTCGCCGAAGACCAGCATCGCGGCGCGAGGAACCGGGTAGACCGGGACATCCGAGTAACCGCAGGTGGCGGCGACTCCGATGACGGCCGGGTCGATCGGCGTCCCGGCCGGGAGCAGCTCCTCACCGCGGTGCGCCTCCTCACCCGGCAGACGCCAGTCGGGCACCGGGCCGTTGCGCGGCTCGCCGGAGACCCGGCCGTCCGGGCCGGTCGTCGAGTCCTCGATGCGGACCAGGGCGGTCGCGCCCTCCGGCACCATCGCGCCGGTGGCGATCTCGACACAGGCGCCGTCGCGACTGAGCGGCGGAGGTGTGCCGCCGGCCAGCACCCGGCCCTCGGGCAGCCACGGCCCGGGACCGCGCACGGCCCAGCCGTCGATGCTCGACGTCGGGAACGCGGGCAGGTCGGTCAGCGCACGCAGGGGCTCGGCGAGGGTCCGGCCGTCGGCGTCGGCGAGTGGCACCCGCTCGGCGCGGCCCGCGGCGGCGACACCCGCCTGATAGGCCAGCGACCGCGCCTGTTCCCAATCCACTGTCACCCGCAGAGCCTAACGCCGAGCCGTCAGTGATCTCCGCCGCGGATCTGGTCGACGGTGTGCTTCAGGATCGGGCCGAGCACGGCCAGCCCGTCCTTGGCGCCGCCGGTGGATCCGGGCAGGTTCACGATGAGCGTGCGCCCGGCGACACCGGCCAGGCCACGGGAGAGGGCGGCCGCCGGCACGCGGTCCCGGCTGTACGCCCGGATCGCCTCGGCGATGCCCGGAATCTCGAAATCGAGCAGGCCACGGGTCGCCTCGGGAGTCCGGTCGGTCGGGGTGACCCCGGTGCCGCCGCTGGTCAGCACGACGTCGACGCCCTCGTCGATCGCGTCCCGCAGCGCCGCGGCCACCGGATCGCCGTCCGGGACCACGACCGGGTCGCCGACCTCGCAGCCGAGGTCACGCAGGCCGGCCACGAGACGCGGGCCGCTGGTGTCGGAGTAGACGCCGGCCGAGGCGCGGTTCGACGCGACGATCACCCGGGCCTTCACGGGCGGTCCGCCGGGCGCTCCCAGAGGCCGGTCTTGCCGCCCTCCTTGCGGATCACCCGCACGTCTTCGATGCTCGCCGCCGGGTCGACCGCCTTGATCATGTCGATCACGGTGAGACCGGCCGTCGCGACAGCGGTGAGGGCTTCCATCTCCACGCCGGTCCGGTCCGCGGTCTTGGTGGTCGCGGTGATCTCCACTGTGGTGTCGGTGGGGGTCAACTCCACGGTGACACCGTGCAGCCCGATCGGGTGACACAGCGGGATGAGATCTGGGGTCCGTTTCGCGCCCATGATGCCCGCGAGGCGCGCCACGGCGAGGGCGTCACCCTTCGGCAGGCCGTCCCGGCGCAGCAGGTCGATCACCTCGGCGGTGGTGCGGACCCGGCCTGCGGCGACGGCACGACGCGCGCTGACCGCCTTGGCGGACACGTCGACCATCCGGGCCGCGCCGGTCTCGTCGACGTGGGTCAGCTGGAATTCCTGGGGCATACCGGGAGCTTATAGAGCGCTCGAGGCCGCCGCGTTCGCATCGCCGCCGTATTGGCTTCACACTTTGTCCATACCGGGAGGTCATGCTTCCGGCACTGGTCAGGGTCGTGGTGGCAGTTTACGAAAATGAAATTCGGAATGCGATTTTCATTGCATTGAGTTGCCATTCCGAAACTGTCGGTAACGAAGTCGCGATCTATTCTCGCATTCTGCGCATAGTTACACGATCCACTTGAAACCGACATGCCACGGAACCTAAGTTCTGTCCTGTCGCGACGGACAAGTGCCAAATCCCCGTCACCGGAGCACGATTCCGGCGGCGCCCGCTGAAAATGAGGAGAAAGCCATGCGCGGCAGCAACGACTGGAGCTGAGGGACGAGGGTGCGCGATAAGGCGTGCATGAATAGCCTGGGAGCCTGGAGCGACGAAACGCTTACGCTCGGCGACGAGGCGACATGACTGAGACCAGCACCAACGACGACGCGACCGATCAGCGGCTACGGCTGCTCATCGGTCTCGTCGTCGTTGCGGCGTCGATCACGACGGCCGGCTGGCTGCTTCATCTCGTGCGCTTTCCGGCGCCGATGCCGCCTCCGTGGGCCCTCGCGCTGCTCAGCCTCTCCGTGGTGGCAGCCAACAAGCTCAAGGTCTCGGTACGGATCAGGTCCAGCTTGGACGGCACCACCTGGGGCGAGGTCCCGGTCCTGGTCGGCCTGGTGCTGTTCCCCGCGCCCTGGGTCGTCTTCTGCTCCACCATCGGGGTCGCGGCCCTCAAGCTCGCGGCCCGGCAGGGCACCCGCAAGACCGTCTTCGCGACCGCCAAGGAAGCGCTCACCGCCAGCGCCGCCGGCCTGGTCTTCCTCGCCTCGGGCGTCCGGCCCGACCTGATCGACCCGCCGTTCCCGCCGCTCGCCATCGTCGCGGCGCTCGCCGCCTTCACCGTCGTCGACAACGTGGTGTTCGTGCCGGTCATGGCGGCGAACACGCGGACCACCGTCCGGCAGGCCGCGCTGACGAACGGCAAGCGCAAGGTCCTCGGCTTCCTCGGCCAGCTCGCCGCGACCCTGCTCGTCGTCGGCCTGGTCGCCGCCGACGCCAACATGGTGCTCCTGCTGGTCGTCCCGCTCGTTGTGGCCTGTATGCACCTCTGGCAGTCCCGCAGCGCCCGCACCCGTGAGGAGCGCGAGTCGTGGCAGCGCCTGGCGAAGGCGACCGACGAGCTGAACGCGGTCGACCTCACCCGGGTCCTGCACGCGGCGACCACCCGTGCCGCACAGATCTTCTCGGCCGCCGAGGCCACCATCGACGTGACGGCCGGCGGGCAGGGGCGCACGGTTCGGGCCACCGAGTCCCGGGTGCTCACCGACGGCCCGCTGATCGCCGCGCCGGCCCACCGCGACGAGAAGGCAGTCGACCTGGTCGCGCACGACGGCGGCGTCCGGGTCGGTGTGCTGCGCCTCTGCTTCGGCGGCGCGGTCCGGCTGACCGAGGTGGAGCAGTACAAACTGCGTACCTTCGCCTCGGCCGTCTGCACCGCGATCCGCAACGCCCAGGCCTACGCCGAGCTGGAACGGATCGCCGCGGAGAACGAGCACGCCGCCACCCACGACCCACTCACCGGCCTGGCCAACCGCCGCCGCCTCTACGAGCACGCGGGCGCCCTCTACCAGAGCACCGGGCAGTCCGGCCTGTTCGCGCTGCTGCTGATCGACCTGAACCACTTCAAGGAAGTGAACGACACACTCGGCCACGCCGCCGGGGACGACGTGCTGCGTGAGGTGGCCGGCCGGCTCAGCGGCGCGGCATCCGCCGGTGACCTGGTGGCCCGGCTCGGCGGCGACGAGTTCGCGGTGCTGATGACCGGCCTGCCGACGCCGGCACTCGCCACCCACCGGGCCACCTCGATGCTGCGGGCACTCGACGCGAGCATCGAGGTCGAGGGCATGCAGATCACAGTGGACGCCGCCGGCGGCATCGCGCTGGCGGCCGGCACCGGCGGTGTCGAGGAGCTGATGCGCCGCGCCGACATCGCGATGTACCAGGCGAAACGTTCCGGCGAGCCGACCGCGATCTATGTGCACGCCCAGGACACCGCCGATCTCGAGCGGCTGATGCTCACCGGCGATCTGCGACGGGCGGTGGCCGAGCACGAGTTCACCGTCGAGTTCCAGCCGATCGTCGACCTGGGCAGCGGCGAGGTCGTCTCGGCCGAGGCGCTGGCCCGCTGGCGGCACCCGGCACAGGGCAGCCTCACGCCGGTGCAGTTCCTGGAGACGGTGGAGCGGTCCGGTCAGCTGCCGGCCTTCGCCGACGCGGTCCTGGAGCAGTCGCTGATCGCCATGCAGAGCTGGCGGGAGGCCGGGTTCGACCTGCCGGTCGCAGTGAACGTGTCGCCGCGCAGCCTGCTCGACCCCAAGTTCCCGAGCGCCGTCCTGGCCCGGTTGTCCCGCCACGACGTGCCGGCCGACCGGCTCATCCTGGAGCTCACCGAGACGCTGACGATCAGCCAGCTCGACGTGGTCGAGCGGGCCCTCGCCGAGCTGCGTGACGCCGGGATCCGGCTGGCGATCGACGACTTCGGCACGGGGGTGTCGTCGCTGTCGGTCCTGTCCCGGATCCCGGTTCACCAGTTGAAGATCGATCGGGAGTTCGTGGCATCGGTGGAGACCTCGGCGGAGGCGGCGGCGGTCATCCGGACGACCGTGGACCTCGCCCGCAACCTGCGCCTCACCGTGGTGGCCGAGGGGGTGGAGAGCGAACCGCAGCGCCGGGCCCTCTGGGAAGCGGGCTGCCTCGCCGGCCAGGGTCACCTCTTCGCCCGGCCCTACTCCGCGGCCCGGTTCCTCACCGCCCTGCAGCGCGGGTTCGGCGGTCGTCCGGGTGTGCTCGCCGACGCCCTGCACGACACCGGCGCCGTGGTGCGGATGCCGGCGCGACGCTCCACCAGGCGCTCTCTGCCACACTTGCCGGCGTGACCGACCTGCTCAAACGTTTCGACCGGGCGTGGAACGGCCGCGTCGCCGATCTGGTGCTCTACGGGGTCTCCGCGGCGTTCGCGCTGATCACCGCGTTCACGTCGACGTTGCTGCCGCATCGCGCCTGGGGTGCGGTCGCCGTGTGGGGCTACCTGGCGGCGTTTCTGATCGCCTTCGGCAGTCGCTCGATCGTCGTACGCGAGGCCGTCGCCTGGGTCACCTGGTCCGCCGTCGCTCTGCTCCCGCTCGTCGTGCAGGCCGTCCAACGGGCCGGTGGTCGTACCGATCGCGCCCAGGAGGAAGTAGCAGTCGTCGAGCACATGGGCGAGTCGCTGTTGCACACCGGCACGCCCTATCTGAGCCGTGCCGAGATCGCCGCACTGCCGGTCGACGAGCGCCTGCTCGGTTACCGCCCCTATCAGCCCGGCATGGGCGTTTTCGGTCTCCCGCGCGCGATCGCCGGTGACCATTGGTGGACCGACTCCCGTGTCTGGTTCGCGATCGCGACGGTTGTCGCTCTCGCTGTGGCGGTCACCCTGCTGCGTTCTTCACCATTGCGCGTACGAGCGGTGCAGGCTGCCACGGTATTGCCGGTGACGGCCCTGACCCTGGCGACCGGAGGCGACGACATCCCGGTCCTCGCCCTCTGCCTGCTCGCCCTGGCACTGGCGTTCACCGGGCGGTACGGCTGGGCCGGCGCGGCAGTGGGAGCGGCCGCCGCCTGCAAGCTCTTCGCCCTGCCGGTCGTCGCCGTGCTCGCCGTCCTGGCGGTGATGAACGGCCGCTGGCGCCGTTTCCTGCCGCCGGCGATCGGCCTGCCCCTGCTCGCCCTGATCCCGCCACTGCTGGTGAACGCGGACGCCCTCATCGAGAACGTGCTGCGGTTCCCGCTCGGGCACGGCTTGGTCACCAGCCCGGCGCAGTCGCCGTTCCCCGGATACCTGATCTCGCAGGCGGTGCCGGGCGGTCGTTACGTCGCCGCGGGACTGCTGGTCACGGCCGCCGCGGTGATCGGCTTGTGGCTCATCCGCCGTCCGCCGCGCACCGCTGCGGCTGCGGCCCTCTTCTGCGGCTGGGGCCTGCTGGCAGCGATTCTGCTGATGCCGACGACGCGTTTCGGGTACTTGCTCTATCCGGCCGCGCTGCTGCTGTGGGCTCCTGCTCTTTCGCTTGGACTCAGCAACCACACAGCTACAACGGCCCCACGGCATGACACAGCCTTGTACCGTCAATGAAATGATGACCTGTCCCAAGTGTCATGGCGAGATGCGGGTCTACGAGCGCAGTGGCGTGACGATCGACCAGTGCACCGAGTGCCGCGGGATCTTCCTGGACCGCGGTGAGCTCGAGAAGCTCTTCGCTGCCGAGCAGTCATACAACGCCCGTCCGGCCGGCCCGGGGCAAGCTCCGCCGCCCGCGCCCGCTCCGCACCAGAGCCACCAGCCCGGTTATCCGCCACCTCCGCCGCCCCCGCCGGCCTACGGCGCCCCGGCGGGTTACCCGCCGCCCGCGCCGGCCTACGGTCGTCCGGCGGCCTACGGCCACCACGGCCACTACCGGCAGCAGCACCACGGTCACTACCGTCGCCGGAGTTTCCTGCACAACCTGTTCGACTGAGGTCTCTCAGGTCTTTCCAGGGCTGATCGGGTTTCGACCCGGTCGGCCCTGTTCTGTTTCTCCGGGCTCACCCCGGGCTTCCGCACATTGGGATGATCACGTGGCGTTGCCGTGCTCGCTTCCCGGCTCGCCCTCCACACAGGGTGATCACCTCCGGCCACCTGACGTGGCGTTGATCACTCTCCGTAACCACAAAGCGGAGTCGGATCGTCACTTAAAAGTGAACTATTTCGATGAGGCTCTCTTTTCGTGTGCGTTACGAAGTTACAGAAATACGCAACGTCGCTGATCTTGGGTATTGTCACGTCGCCCCCCCTGTCGCGGCGAGCGGAGGAACAACCGTGACTGAAACCCTGCGAACCGACCTCGAAGACGTCTACGGCCGATACGAAGAACTACGCTCCGGAGTGGACGAACTGCAACGCAGCATCGCCACGATGCAGGTGAGCGCCGAGTCCGCGGACGGCGCCGTCCGCGCCACTGTGGACGCCGACGGCCGCCTCGTCGATCTGATGCTGAGCCCGGCCGCCTGCCGCGAGTGGGACGTCAACACCCTCGCCCGCGTGATCGTGGAAACCGTGCAGAGCGCGTCGGCCGGCAAGTACCAGCAGCTCGAAAACATCGTGACCAGCCACCGGGCCGACAGCAGCGCCTGAACCCGGCGCGGACATCCACGCCGGGCGGGGGCAGCGGCGGGTGTGTCAGATGGCCATGTCCACGAAGCGGGACAGGTGGAGCTGGGCCGCCACGGTGACCGTGTCGGTCGGGCCGTTACGGTGCTTCGCCACGATGAAGTCGGCCTCGCCGGCCCGCGGCGACTCCTTGTCGTAGTAGTCGTCGCGGTGCAGCAGGATCACGACGTCGGCGTCCTGCTCGATCGAGCCGGACTCACGCAGGTCGGAGAGCTGAGGCCGCTTGTCGGTGCGCTGCTCGGGACCACGGTTCAGCTGACTCACCGCGATGACCGGGCACTCGATCTCCTTCGCCAGCAGCTTCAGACCACGGGAGAGCTCCGAGACCTCCTGCTGACGGCTCTCGGTCTTCTTCGGCGAGCTCATCAGCTGGAGATAGTCGATCACCAGCAGCCGCAGGTTGTGCCGCTGCTTGAGCCGCCGCGCCTTGGCCCGGATCTCCATGAGGTTCATGTTGGGCGTGTCGTCCACGAAGATCGGCGCCTGGCTGATCTCGCCCATCCGCCGGGCCAGTTTCGTCCAGTCGTCGTCGGAGAGCTGCCCTGATCGAAGGGTGTGCAGCGGCACTCGCGCCTCGGCGGAGAGCAGACGCATCACCATTTCGATCTTGCTCATTTCCAGCGAGAAGATGGCGCTGGCGTGACCGTGCTGGATCGCCGCGTTACGGGCGAAGTCCATGCTCGCCGTCGACTTACCGAGACCGGGGCGGCCGGCCACGATGATCAGCTGGCCGGCGTGCAGGCCGTTGAGCAGGCGGTCCAGGTCCTGGAAGCCGGTCGGCACACCGGTCATCACGCCACCGGCCGCGCCGACCGCCTCGATCTCGTCGAGGGTGGGCTGGAGCATGTCGCCGAGGGCCGCGAAGTCTTCGCTCACGCGTTTCTCGGTGACGTCGTAGATCGCCTGCTGAGCCAGGTCGACGATGTCGTCGACGTCCCGGCCGCCGTTGCCGCCCGTGCCGTAGCCGAGCTGCACGATCTTCGTCCCCGCCTCGACGAGACGGCGCAGGATCGCCCGCTCCGAGACGATGCGGGCGTAATAGGAGGCGTTCGCCGCGGTCGGCACGCTCTCGATCAGGGTGTGCAGGTATGGCACTCCACCGATGCGCTGCAGGTCGCCGGAGTCGGCAAGGGCCGCCGCTACCGTGAGCGCGTCGGCAGGTTCGCCCCGCCCGTACAGATCAAGAATGACGTCGTAGATCGTGGCGTGCACCGGACGGTAGAAGTCACCGACCTTGAGGATCTCGACGACGTCGGCGATGGCGTCCTTCGAGAGCAGCATGCCGCCGAGCACGCCCTGCTCGGCCGCGACGTCCTGCGGCGGGGCCTTGTCGAAGCCACCACCGCCGCCACCACCGCCGTTGCCGCTGCCGCCGTCACCGCCCTTGCCGCCCGCCTTGAAGGAGCCGCCACCCCCACCCGGCTGTGAGGGCGGACGAGACTCCGGCCTTGCGTCATCGGTGATCGACACCCCGGAGACTCCTTCCGCTGGCCATGCCCGCTGTCCGATCGAACAACCTGGGTACGACACTTTCGGCTGAACCTCGGGACGAGTTCAGAAGAACTCTCCGATCATTTTCGGCACCCGAGGCTGGACCACTGTACGAATCCCGCCGCCACCTGCCCAACTACGCCGGTGGACGAGCCTCGGGACAACCTGTGGACAGCATGGGGCGTGCCTGTGGGTAGCCCTGTGCACACCATGTGGACAACTGTTGGGGACAACCCCCTGACCCGCAGTTTTGTCATCCCCACCTGTGGAGGGCAGAAAATATCGCGGATCAGGGGAAATACTGTGCCCGGTGAGCAAACCGTCGCGCTGAGGCGTTGCGGTTCCGCCCTCAGCACGTCACCCTTTCCACGTGGACCAACGGGAGTGGGACTACGGCGCCCGCATGTCGCGCGAGAGGCGCGCTGCGGAGGCTTGGCCCACCCGGGAAACGGACGACGACTCCGATCCCCGCTGGGCCTCGCTGACCGACACCGGCAGCATGGCGCCGAGCGACGAGGCGCTCAGCTGGCAGCGCCGCGCTGACGCGTGGGCTCAACAGGCCGAGGTCGAGGTCTACGGCGGCGGCGGGCAGAACGTCGAACCCACCGCGAACCGCTGGTCCGACGTCGCGTCCACCGGCCGGACCGCCTTCCCCGCCGACGGGCAGGGCTGGCGCACCGAGACGTCCGAGTGGCGGGCCACCGGCGCACGCTGGCGGCAGACCACCGAGTGGCGCTCGTCCACCGGCTCCCACGTGTGGCGGTCCACCACCGAGGCCTGGCAGTCCGAGGAAGAGCTCGCCGCGGCGAACGAGAACCAGGCCATCCCCGGCACCGCCTGGCCCACGCCCGACCAGGAGGAGACCGGCAACAGCCCGGCGTCCTGGCAGCGCCGGGCCACCACACCCGTCGAGCAGACTCCGTCCTGGCAGCGCCCCTCCACCTCCACTCCCTCGTGGCAGCGCGGCACCGGATCTTGGAGCACCCGCGTCCCCGAGCAGCCCCCCGGCGAGAACACGACTGGGCTGGCCCGCTGGGAACGCACCGACGCACCCGGCTGGCAGACGTCGCCGGTCGAGGACGCTCAGCACCTGGTTCGTGACGACGACCGGGCGGCATGGCAGCGGGACCAATCCCCTCGCCGTGGCCGCCGCCGCGCTCCCGATCCCGACCCCGCGCCGTCCGGCGGCTCCGGCTGGTCCACCGAATCGAATTCGGACAGCTGGGAGAGCCACACCGACACCGGAAACATCCAACCCTGGGGTACGCCGACCCGCTCCGGCGGCGTCCGTCCCGACGAGCCCGAGCCGCGGCGTTCCCGGAGGCGGGCTGCTCCGAACGACGACGCCTCTTATGGGGAGCCGCCTCGGGCGGTTCCGCCTCGCTCGTCCTACGGAGAATCGCCTCGGCCGCCTTTCGAGGGTTCACCGGCCGACACCGGCGCCCGCGCGATCGGGCCCGCCGACACCGGCGTCGGTGCGGCGCCCGCTGGTCAGGGTGGCCGTCCGCGCCGCTACAACCAGGGCAACGCCGACTGGCGTGAGGACACCGCTTCCTGGACTGCGGAGCCGGACACCAGCAACTGGACCCGCGACCCGGACACCGGCCAGTGGAGCCGTGCCGAGGACGACCCGCGCGTACTCGCCTGGCGCGCCGAAGCCGCCCGCCGCGAATCGATGAAGGACACCGCGGAGCCGGACGACACCCCCGCGCCCCGCTCCGGCCGTCGTGCCCGCCGCGACGAGCCGGCCGGCGGCGTACCCGGTGGTCCCCTGCCCAGCAGCGGCATGCCCTCACCCGACACCGCCTGGCCGACGAGCGCCGCACCGGACGCCCCCGGCTCCCGAGGCATGGCCATGCTGCCGATCCCGCGCAGTGGCATGCCCGCGAACCGGCAGCTGCCCAGTGGTGCGGCGCCCTATGAAGCCGGTGGCCCAGCTCCCTACGAAACCGGCGCAGGCCGCCCGCGCCCTGGAGATACCGGACAATTCGGCCGACGCCCCGGTGACACGGGCCCGTTCGGTCCGCGTCCTGGTGACACGGGCCAGTTCGGTTCACGTCCTGGTGACACGGGCCAGTTCGGTTCACGTCCTGGTGACACGGGCCAGTTCGGTTCGCGCTCTGGTGACACGGGCCAGTTCGGTGGCGGCCCGGGCGATACCGGACAGTTCAGTGGCGGTGGCAGGCGCTCCCGCGACGAAGGTCAAACCGGCGACTACGGCACGGGTCGCCGCCGCCGCGCCGCCGAACCCGAGCCGGACGCCGACTCCTGGCAGACCCGCCGTGATCCCGCAGGCCCTCTGCCGCCACGCCGCGAGCTGCCGGCCGGTGGTTCCCAGGCAGGCGGTTCCCAGGTAGGCGGTTCCCAGTCCGGCGGATTCGCCGCCGGACCCTCGGCGCGCCCACGAACCGAACGCCCGGAACCTGACCTTCCCGAACCGCGCCGCCCCTTCGGCAACCCGCAGCAACGCGCGCTGCCCGGCGGTTCGGACTGGTCCGCGGATCAGACACGCCAGGACGGCCGCTGGGAAGCTTCCGGAGAGACTTCACCTCCGGGTAGGGCCTGGCCCGGTACGACCCGCCCCGACCAGCCCAGGCCCGATTCCCGGCGTGACGCGCAGAGCTTCGGAGCAGCTTCGCCGACGAGCGCCCCGTCGTGGAACCGCGACCCGTCCGGCACCGGCAACCTCGACTCCACCGGTTCGTGGAACCGCGACGCGTCCGGTTCCACGTGGAACCGTGACTCCGCGAGCAGTACCGGCACGCCTTCCTGGCAGGACCCCTCCCGCCCCGGCCCGACCCGCCCGGCGAGCGGCCCCGCATGGCAGGACCGTGATCCCGCCCGCCCGGACACCGCACGAGGCCGGCCGGACACCTCCCGCAACACGCCTCCAGCCCGGGACGACCGCGGCCCATCGTGGTCCGATCCATCCCGCACCCCCTCCTGGCGCGACGACCCGCGACCCCCGTCCTGGCAGGAACCCCGCGACGACGCTGCTCAGCAGGGCCCTTCGTGGCAGAACCCGCAGTCGAGCGCCCCGTCCTGGCAAACCCCTCGCGATGACACGCGCGCCAACCCCGGCGCCCCCTCATGGAGCGACTCGCGCAGCCCGAGCACCCCGTCATGGAACGACCCGCGTGGCACCACCGACGCCCCGTCATGGAACGATCCGCGTGGCAATACCGACGCCCCGTCGTGGAACGATCCGCGTGGCACCACCGACGGCCCGTCATGGAACGACCCGCGCGGCACCACCAACGCCCCGTCATGGAACGACCCGCGCGGCACCACCGACACCCCGCCGTGGCAGGAGCGCACCGGCCCGGCACGCCCGGCGAGCGGTCCGGCCTGGCAGGACGGCCTCCGCGGCGACTCGGCACGACCGGGCGGTTCGGCTCGTCCGGTCAGCGGTACGGCTCGTTCAAGCGGCTCGGCCCGCCCGGTAAGCGGCACGGCCCGCCCGGTCAGTGGGCCGGCTTGGCGCGACGACACCGGCCGTACCGCTGCGTGGTCTGCCGACCCGGGCCCCACCTGGCAGGACCCGGCCCGCGGCCGCAACCCCGCAGCCGCCCCTTCCTGGCAGGACCCGAACCGCGACACCCCCGACTGGCAGGTATCCACCCGAGGCCCCGGCGGCGATTCCTGGCAGAGTCCGTCCCGCCGCGGCCCCGGCGGTGACTCCTGGCAGGACGACCGCGGCGGCCCGAACCGGCAGGATCCCCCTCGCGACGATCGTGGAACCGGCTCGTGGCAGGACGCCGGCCGTGACACCCGATCAGGCTCCGGCCGCGCAGGTCAGGACTATGCAGGTCAGGGCTATGCAGGTCAGGATCGGGCAGGTCAGGATCGGGCAGGTCAGGATCGGGCAGGTCAGGATCGGGCAGGTCGCGGCTGGGCGGATCAGGGACGGGAGGGCAACGGCCACTCCCCGTACGGCACGGCCCGTGCACTTCCCGCCGGCCCCTCGCGCGAAGAGCCGGTCCGGCCCGCCTACGACGCCGGGGCGCAGCGTGCCCTGCCCGCCGGCAACTCCTGGCCCGAGCGACAAGAGCCCGCCGGCAACTCCTGGTCGGACCGGCAAGAACCCGCCGGCAACGCCTGGCCGGAGCAGCAGGACGACGAGCGGCGCAAGCCCCCGTACGGCGACGACTGGCCCGGTACCGGCGGCGGAGGCTCCTACCGCGGTTCGGCCTCGGGCAGCCCCGAGCAGGCACGGCAGGAGCGCAAACCGACGTACGGCACGCCCCGCGAACTGCCCGCCGGCAGTGGCGGCTGGCCCGACCCGCTGAGCGGCCCGCCGCGCCGGGCGAGCGTGGAGCCGTGGAACGCAAGCGATGCCCCGGAGCCGGGTGCGACGACCGACTGGCTGGCCGCTGAGCGTGCCACCAGCCGGCGCAATGCTGACTACCGCGACGGCGCCGGGCAGGGTGGTGAGACCGACTGGCGCCAGTCGCTAGCGCCTCAGAGCGACCTTGCCGAGGGTGAGTCCCGGCGGTATGACACGTCGGACTTTCCGCCCTTTCGGCCAAGTGGATCAGCGACGGTCGACGGATCGGCGAATCTGGCCCTGAGCACCACCTCCGTCATCAAGACGGGCCCTGACATCGAATCCCCGGCGGCCCCGCCCGTGAGCGCGGCGCGGACGGCGAAGGCAGCAACCCCGCCGGCCCCCGCCGCCTGGGCGACCGATGACAAAGAGGACACCTCCTGGCCGCCGCGTCGCAGCACGGGCGCGTTCCAGGGCACCGGCTCCTACGAACGCCGCCCGGTCACCAGCGGTCTCGTCGCGAGCAGCGGCACCGACCTGCTCGACCCGGATGACGACGAGGAAGACGAGGAGACCTCGAACAGCCCGCTGGCGGCAGTCGGCTACACGGTCGTCTGGTACGGCGTACCGGTCATCCTCTTCGTCGCCGGCATGTTCCTGCTGAACAGCGGCCAGCGCAGCCACGCCCTGGACACGCTCGCCGACGCCGCCCCCGAGTTCGCCGTGTCGCTGGCGCTGAGCATGCTCGTGGCCTTCGCCCTCCGCCGCGCGACGACGGCCTGGAAGTCGGCCAGCGTCGGCCTGGCGGCGGCGGTCGTCGGCGGCGGCCTGGCGACGGTCCTGAGCTCCGCGATCACCGGCAACAGCCTGAGCTGAAAGCCATCCCGAACAGAGGAAACGCGAAAGGCGCGCGGGGCCGAAGCCCAGCGCGCCTTCACGGTGCAGCCGGTATTACTTGGCGGCGACGACGTTCACCGGGAACGTCGCGGTCACCTCGGGGTGCAGCTTGACCGACACGTTGTACGAGCCCGTGGTCTTGATGTGACCCGGGAGCTCGAGACGACGACGGTCGAGAGCCGGACCGCCGGCGGCCTTGACCGCGTCGACGATCTCGGCCGGGGTGATCGAGCCGAACAGGCGGCCGCCGTTGCCGGACCGCGCGCTCAGCGTGACCTTGAGGCCGGCCAGCTGGCCCTTGACCTCGGTGGCCTGGCCCAGGTCACGGATCTCACGAGCCTCGCGGGCCCGCTTGATGACCACGACCTGCTTCTCGGCGCCCTTGGTCCACTGGATCGCGAAACCCTGGGGCAGCAGGTAGTTACGGCCGTAGCCGTTCTTCACCTCGACGATGTCGCCGGGGGTGCCGAGGCCGGAAACTTCCTGAGTAAGGATGATCTTCATCTCGGTGCCCCCTCTCAGCGAGCCGTGGCCGTGTACGGCAGGAGCGCCATCTCACGGGCGTTCTTGACCGCGCGGGCGATCTGGCGCTGCTGCTGCGAGGTCACACCGGTGACGCGGCGGGCACGGATCTTGCCGCGGTCGGAGATGAACTTGCGCAGGAGCGCGGTGTCCTTGTAGTCGATGTAGGTGATCCCGTCCTTGTCGAGCGGGTTCACCTTCTTCTTCGGCTTGCGAAGCGCAGCAGCCTTAGCCATTGCTCTCTAACTCCTGAACTCAAGAAAGCCCGAGGGCTTAGAAGGGAGGCTCATCGTCGAACGAGGAGTTGCCGCCGCCGGAACGACCGCCGCCACCACTGGAGGCGGGCGCAGCCGTGGCCCAGGGGTCGTCGAAGTCGCGGTTGCCACCGCCGCCTCCGCCGTTCCCACCGGACTGCCGGTTGCCACCACCGGAGGCACCGAAGCCACCTCCGCCGCCGCCGCCGGACCGGCTGGCTTTCTGCACCTTCGCCGTGGCGTAGCGCAGAGACGGGCCGATCTCGTCGACCTCGAGCTCATAGACGGTGCGCTTCTCGCCCTCACGCGTCTCGTACGACCTCTGGCGCAGGCGGCCCTGCACGATCACACGAGCGCCACGCTGCAGCGACTCGGCGACGTGCTCAGCAGCGTCACGCCAGATGTTGCACGCGAGGAAGAGTGGCTCGCCGTCTTTCCATTCGCCCGACTGCCGGTCCAAGGTCCGCGGCGTGGAAGCGATGCGGAACTTGGCGACCGCCGCACCCGAAGGGGTGAAGCGCAGCTCAGGGTCATCGGTGAGGTTACCGATGACCGTGATGGTGGTTTCTCCTGCCATGACTTCTCCTCGCCGCTTTCAGTCGTAGATGGCAAAGGGTCTCAGGACCCTCTGACAAAAACGCCTCAGCGGGTCTCGGGACGGATGACCTTGGTACGCAGGATGGACTCGTTGAGCCGCAGCTGACGGTCCAGCTCGGCGACGGCCTCGGGGGTCGCCTGAAGGTCGACGACGGCGTAGATGCCCTCGGCCTTCTTGTTGATCTCGAACGAGAGCCGGCGACGGCCCCAGACGTCGAGCTTCTCCACCGAGCCACCCGCGGTCCTGATGACGTTCAGGTACTGGTCGAGCGACGGGGCGACGGTGCGCTCCTCGAGCGAAGGATCGAGGATCACCATGAGTTCGTAATGACGCAAGACATTCACCTCCTGTGGGCTAAGCGGCCACGGTCTCTCCGTGGCAGGAGGTCTTGTGTCGTACGCAGAAGAAAGCCGTGGGGTCGAATGCCCACGGCGAACACACTGCGAACCGAGCCAGCATACCCAGGGATGGCCCGTGACCCAAAAACGACGACCCCGTCCGTGGACGGGGTCGTCGTCGAGGAGAGCCGCGGGGCGTCCGGTCCTTTTCGTTGGGTGGGACCTGGGGAGGAACGACCACACCGATGAGGTCGGACGCGTCCGCCCCGCGGAGCTTTCGAGGTAGAGCTTACGGCATATTCGCACGAGATGCACGTTGTGACACGATTGCCCGAATCGCGGCGATTGAGACGCCGAGGACGCAGACGAGCGCGGTCAGGCCGAGCAGCCCGATCGGCTTCCCCTCCCGGATCGACCCGACCGCGGCGACCGGCTCGCCGGCGGCACTGCCGGACGGCTCCCCCTCGTCGATGATCAGCGGCAGCCCGTCCTCCTCGGCCGCCATCGGCGTCATGGTCCCGGCCGCGATCGCCTCGTCACCGACCGGCGTGGCGGGCACCGCGGCGGCCGAGCTGGGCAGGATCGTCTTCCGCTCGCCGAGTGGCATTCCGGCGAACGCGGGGGCGCCGACTCCGTCCGTACCCCGCAATTGTCTTGTCCTGAGACGCTGGCTCGCGTCGCCCTGCGGCATGACACCCGACGCGGAGGCCGCGCTGCTCACCGTGGCCGAAGGCCGCAGAGCGGACGGCTGACGCGAGCCCGGGCGCGAGGCGTGTGGTCCGGTCCGGCCAGGACGCTGCGCGTTCGAGTTCAGGCCCGATTTGGCAGAGCCCGCATTGGTACGAGGGGGAGCACCGTGCCCGGACGGCCGAGTCAGAGTCGACGCGTCGCCATTCGGTGGAGCAGGCATCTGGTCCGGCTTGCTCGCAGCGGCGGACGGCTCGGCGGTCACGATCATCGGAACCACGTCGTCGTCACTGTCGCACTCCGGGGTGAGCAGCACCGCCGTCGTGCCCCGGCGGAAGACGACATCGGCCGACCCGTCCTCCGGGATCATGCCCTTCGGCGCGCCGCCGAGCTTGAGCTGCGCGTCGTGACCGGTCCGGTTGCGCACCTGGACGACGCTGTCGGCCGGCACCTTCATCGACTCGACGCTCGGCTTCGACTCGCAGGTCAGCCCGAGCACCCCGTCGCCGTTGAAGCTCACCCGGCGGTCGCTCGTGTCGACCTGCTCAGCGCTCGCCGTCCCGTTGGTGAGCAGCGGCGCGCCGAAGATCAGCCCGCTCAGGACCACTGCCGCCACCCGGTATCGGACCCGCAACGCCATGCACCATCCCTCGAGTTCGCCACCGGACACGCCGGTATCAGTCAAACCGTGATCAATAGAGACAACGAGGGCATACCAGGGCCGGTGACGCGATAGGAAAGCGTCGTACCCGCGTCGTAGGCTCGTCCCATGCGCATCGGAGCCCACGTCGATTCCGCCGAACCGCTGGTCGAGGCCGCAGCTCGCGGCGCCGACGCGGTGCAGTTCTTCCTCACCGACCCACAGAAATACAATTCGCCCAAACCGCGCGCCGACGCCGAGCAGCTGCGGGCGTCCGAGGTGGACGTCTACGTCCACGCGCCCTACATCGTGAACGTCGCCTCGCCGAACAACCGGATCCGGATCCCGAGCCGCAAACTGCTCATGGCGCACGCCCGTGCGGCCGCCGAGATCGGTGCGAAAGGCCTGATCGTGCACGGCGGTCACGTCGGCTCGGGCGCCGACCTCGCGGACGGTTTCGCCAACTGGCGCAAGGCTTTCGAATACGCGGAGAAGGACGGCGGACTGCCGCTCCCGATCCTGATCGAGAACACCGCCGGCGGCGACAACGCCTGCGCCCGCCGCTTCGACGACCTCGCCAGGCTGTGGGACGAAGTCGGCCGATTCGGCGCCGGGTTCTGCCTGGACACCTGCCATGCCTTCGCCGGCGGTGAAGACCTGGCCGGCATCGTCGATCGAGTCAAGTCCATCACTGGCCGGATCGACCTGATCCACGCGAACGATTCGAAGGGCGGATTCGACTCGGGCCAGGACCGCCACGACAACCTCGGTTCTGGGAAGATCGACCCCGAGTTGGTGGTGGCCGCGATCCGGGCATCCGGTGCTCCGGCCATTGTGGAGACTCCCGGTGGCGCGGAGGGCCAGACCGCCGACATCGCTCTCCTGCGCGAGCGGGCTGGCGGCTGACGGGTTCGGCGTACGGGAGGGTCATGACCGAGCAGAAGCAACCGACCTCGCCGGCACCGCCCGGCGAGACGCGGTCGCCCTCCGTCGCGCCGAGCTCACCCGCTGTGGGGTCGGCGGTCAAATCACGTCGCTGGTTCGGCCGATTCGGTGCCGCTGCCAAGCAGGCCGGCACTCCTGATCAGGCCAAGAATCCGGAGCCGGCCGAGAATCTTGAGCCGGCCAAGGATGCTGCGCAGGCCAAGGATGCTGCGCAGGCCAAGGCCCCGGGACAATCCAAGATCCCGGAGCAGCGGAAGCCGGTCGAGGACAAATCGGTCACCGACAAGGTCACCGACAAGGTCGCGGAGAAGGTCGCGGAGCAGGCCAAAGACGAGGCCAAGGACGGGACCAAGGAAAAGGGCTCGGAGAAGACCGGGAAGAAGGACGCGAAGCCGCGCAAGAAGTCGGCTGAAACGCGTCCGCCGGGCGCCCCACCCGACCCGTGGACCGTCTTCGCAGCGACGGAGGATCAGCCGCCCGGCAGGATCCGGCGCGGGATCGCCGTCGCGGGTCGTGCGCTCGTCCACGAATATGCGCTGGCGACGTACGCAAGCGTGGTCCTCGCCGTTCTGATGACCTGGCCGACCCTGCGCTATCCCCTGCACACCCTCCCGCAGGACCTCGGCGACCCGGCCCGTCAGGCCTGGCAGATCTCCTGGGCCGGGCACGTCGTCTTCTCCGACCCGGTGCGGCTCTGGCAGTCGAACGCCTACTACCCGCTGGTCAACAGCTACGCCTTCGGCGACAGCCTGCTCGGCTACGGGCCGTTCGCGCTGATCGGCAACGGCCCGGTCGCGGCGGTGCTGCGTTACAACCTGCTCTTCGTGGCGGCGCACGCACTGCTGACACTCGGGGCATACGCGCTGGTCCGGCAGCTCGGCGCCCGCCCGATCGGCGCCTCGGTGGCCGCGGTGGCGTTCGCTTACGCGCCGTGGCGGCTCGCGCAGGAGGGCCACCTCGACATCATCTCGGCGGGCGGCATCCCGCTCGCCCTCGCGATGCTGGCTCGCGGGCACGGGTGGTCGCTGCGCTACGGTTTGCGCCCGAAACGGCAGAGCGCCGCCTGGGCGGCGGCCGGCTGGCTGGTCGCGGCCTGGCAGATCACGCTCGGATTCGCACTGGGCATTCCATTCGCATACGTACTGGGCCTGATCCTGGTGGCCCTGGAGATCGCCGGCTTGATCCACCGGATCCGGCGACCCGAGTTCCGGCCTCTCGACCGGTTCCTCCGCGCGCCGAAGAAGCCGCTGCTCGGCTGGCGCCTGATGGCCACGAACACGCTCGGCGGCGCGATCTTCATCGGGGTCGGCATGATCGTGGCCGTGCCCTACCTCCGGGTGCCGGACAGCCCGACTCGCACGCAGGAGATCGAGTTCTTCTCGCCACGGCTGGAGAGCCTGTTCATCGGCCCGGCCGAGTCCCGGATCTGGGGCGCCGCGCACCAGACCGCCCGCGCCTCGCTGGGCTGGGCCGCCGAGATGTCGCTGCTGCCCGGCTTCGCGCTCTACGCCCTGGCCCTGGCCGGCCTGGCTTTCTCGGTCTGGCGGCTGCGGCAGCGGATGCTGCTGATGGTGGCCGTCACGGTCATGGTGGTGCTGACGCTGGGCACCAACTACCTCGGCGGGCGCTACACCTATCTCCCGCTCTTCGGGCACTTCCCGGCCTCGTTCGACCAGCGCGTCCCCGGCCGGCTGATGCTCTGGGTGACGCTGCTGCTGGCGATCCTCGCGGCCGGCGCCGTCGACGACTTCGTCCGCCGGGCCAAGCACTTCGCCGCGCAGCGGATCCCCCCGTGGCCGGGCCCGTGGCTGCGGCTCGCCATGATCACCCCGCTGATCCTGGTGACCCTGGAGGGCTGGAACAACACCGCTCACCCGGTCGTCGCGGAACAGCCGGCCGCCATGCGGATCGTGACCGGCCCGATGCTGGTGCTGCCGACCGCCGAGCTCACCGACCAGACCGTGCAGCTCTGGTCCACGTCGGAGTTCCAGCAGTTGGCCAACGGCGGCGGCTCGTTCGCCGCGGCCCGGCAGACCGAGCTGCGCAGCAGGGTCGCGTCGTTCCCCGACCAGGCCAGCGTCGACTACCTACGGTCGATCAACGTCAACAAGGTGCTGCTGCTCCGCGACCACGTGGCCGGCACGTCCTGGGAGCGCGCCGGTGACGTGGCCGTCGACCTGCTGAACATCCGCCGCGAAGACCTCACCGACGCGGTCGTCTTCTACTTGCGGTAAGCCTCGGCGAGTTCGGGCTCGTCAGGCACGGCAACGGCCTCCTGCGAGGGACCGAAGCCGAACGTCCGGCGGAACCCGGCGAGCCACGGCGCCTCCGGTCCGTCGAGCGGGCCGGCGTCCGGGTCGGCGCCGTCGTAGGACTGCCGCACCACGTCCAGCTCGGGCCGCCAGATCTCCCGGGCCACCAGGCCGAAGAGCACCGCGACGGTGACCAGGCGCGCGGTCGAGGCGAGCACGAACGTGCCCTCCGGGATGACCGACTTGCCGCCGGCACCGATCAGCTCGGCGTAGAACGCGGCCAGGTACCCGACCTCGGCGATGCTCCACGCGATGACCGCGCCCCACTTCGGCCGGGCCAGCACGATCAGCGGCAGCAGCCAGAGCACGTACTGCTGCGACCACACCTTGCTGAAGATCAGGAACGCGGCGACGACGAGGAACGCGACCTGGGACAGTCGTGGCCGGCGCGGCGCGAGCAGGCCGAGGAGCAGGATGCCGAGGCACGCCAGGCCGAAGAGCGCGTACGACACATAGTTCAGCGTCGGCACATGGTTGCTGAGCCACTGGAACGGCCCCTGGTCACCCTCATTGCCACTGGCCCACTTGCCGTCGATGTAGCGCCCGATGTACCAGAACGTGCCCCAGTCGATCGGCCGCTCCGAGTTGAGCCGGAAGAACCGCAGCCAGCTCTCGTGGTACCAGTAGTAGACCGGGAAGTTGACCACGGCCCAGGTCACCGCAGTCGCGATGAACGAGCTGACGAACGGCCGGAATCGTCCGGTGCGCAGCGCCAGGATCAGGATCGGCCCGAGGATGAAGAGCGGCCACAGTTTCGCGGCGGCGCCGAGGCCGAAGAAGACACCGGCCCAGACCGGCTTGCGCTGCACCCAGAGCCAGAGGCCGAAGATGGCGAAGGCGATCGCCAGGAAGTCCCAGTTGATCGTGGCGGTGAGCAACAGGATCGGCGAGAGCGCGAAGATCGCAGCGTCCCAGGGCCGGCGCCGCCGCAACGCCAGGATGATCGCCGCGGTGGCGACCGCGAGCAGCGAGAGCACCAGCGCGTTGACGTTGTAGAACCAGCTGCCTTGGTTGATGTCCGGGTGGTCCTGGCCGTACCAGTGCACCGGCAGGCCGAGCGCGCCCATGAAGTAGCCGGTGACGACCGGGTACTCCACCGGGTGGTCCACGTACGGGACCTTGCCCTCGTTGATCCCCTCGGCGTAGTACAGCGCGAGCACATCGGTGTAGCAGTACCGGGTGTACTGCACGTTCTTCTGCCAGTTGCCGTCCATGCAGGGCGACTTCTGCACCCAGGAGAACGCCAGCACCAGGCAGGTCATCAGGAGCACGATCCGCGGGGCGGTCCAGAACCGGCCGGGCCGGGATCCGGGCTTCACCGCGTGCGAGCCGAGTGGTCCGCCGATGAACTGGGAGAGTCCCCGCACGAAACCGTCCGAGGTCGGTTCGGAGACGTCCGGCTGGTCGGTCGGCGGTTTCGCGCTCATGACTTGGCATCATGCCGCATTCCGAGCCGATAGCGGTGACTGCCCGGCGGACACACTCCGATCTTCACAGAACAGAGAACGGCGCCCACCCCGATCCGGGGTGAGCGCCGTTCAGAGATCACAGGACGTCAATCGGTGTTGCCGCCGCCGTTGTTCCCGTTGTTGTTGCCGTTGTTCCCGGTGTTGCCGGTGTTGCCGCCGTTGTTCTCCTGACCCTGGCAGAGGATCGGGAACTGCTGGCAGACCTGGCTCTGGTTCGGGTCCTGGGTCGGCGCCTGCACCGGCGGCGGTTCCTGGCCGTTGGCGTAGTCGCTGTCCGCGTTACCCGTCTCGATCCGCTCCGGGAACTCTTCCTTCTCCCACTTGAGTTCGTCGACGACGGTCTCGATGAACTTCTCCCAGATCCTGGCCGGTGTGCCGGAGCCGTACATCTTGCCGCCGTCGGACTCCTTGAGCTGGACCTTGTCCTTGGCTCCGCCGACCCAGACGGTCACCGCCAACTGCGGGATGCCACCGACGTACCAGGTGTCGCCGTTGCCCTTCTTGAACTCCCAGGTGCCCGACTTGGCGACCGCCTGGCGGCCGTCCGAGATCCGGTGGTTCTGCGACTTCGGGATCTCCTGCATGACACCGAGCAGGTTGGACATCTGCGCCGCGTCGAAGACCTGCTTGCCCTTCAGGTTCTCGCTCTTCACCGTCGTCTGCTTGCCCGTGGTCGAGTCGCGCTTCTTCACCGTCTTGATGAAGTGCACCTCGTGCCGGACACCGCCGTTGACGATCGTGGCGACACCCTGGGCGTGCTCCAGCGGCACGACACGGTACTGGCCGAAGGCGACCTCGTTGTCGAAGTAACCGCTGCTCGTCCACTTGGACGACTTGGTCTTGGTCAGGTCGACCATCTCGCCGCTCTGGTAGCCGTCCTTGGCGTCGGTCCACATGTAGCGGATACCGGCGTCCCGGGCGGCCTCGATGACCTTCTCGCGGCCGATGTTGTTGGCGATCCAGTAGAACGGGAAGTTGTACGACTTGACCGTCGACGTCTCCAGGTCGCAATACTTGATCTTGCCGCCGCAGACCCGGCCCGGGTCCTGACCGGCGTTGCTGATCGGCGTGCCGTTCGGGCGGTCCAGCGAGCCGTCCCAGGTCGTCTTGAAGGAGATGTCCTCCTTCAGGCCCGCGGCCAGCGTGTAGATCTTGAAGGTCGAGCCCGGGGACTGGCCGCCGTAGTCGACGACACCGCTGCCGTCACCGGCCATGTAGCCGCCGTAGTCGGTGCCGTTGGGGTCGTCACCGCCGTAGTAGCCGAGCACCCGGCCGGTGTCCGGGTCGATGCCGATCACCGCGGACTGGTAGCTCTTCGGACGGCCGTTCAGCGGCGACGACTTGCTCGCCCGCGAGCCGGCGGCCACCGCCGCGGCCTGCACCTTCGGGTTGATCGTCGTCGTGATCGTGTAGCCGCCCTTGGTGAGCTCGTCCTCGGAGATCCCCATCTCCTTGAGCTCGAACTGCACGTGCCGCATGATCATGCCGACCGGCTTACCCTCGGCACAGGTCTTGCAGCTGCTGTTCTTGGCGATCGGGTTGACCTTGGGGTACTTCCGCTTGTCGTACTGCTCCTGGGTCATCCAACCCATCTCGAGCATGTTCTTGAGCGTGTACTCCCAGCGGTCCTTGGCGTCCGTCGGGTTGTAGTTCGGGTCGTAACCCTTGTGGTAGTCGTTCGGGTAGGGCTGCTTGATGATCGAAGCGATGACCGCCGCCTGGTAGACGTTGATCTCGTTCTTCGCGCCCTTGACGACCGAGGCGTTGAAGTAACCGTTCGCCGCGGCCTCCGCGCCGTACCGGCCCTCGCCGAGGTCGATGTAGTTCAGGTACATGCCCATGATCTGGGGCTTGTCGTACTTCGACTCGAGCTTGCGGGCGATGACCGCCTCACGCAGCTTGCGGCTGTAGCTGATCTCCTTGAGCTCAGCGACGTGCCGGGCGTACTGCTGGGTGATCGTCGAGGCGCCCTGCTTGTCGCCGCCGGTGAAGTTGTTCCACGCGGCGCGGGCGATGCCCTTCATGTCGATGCCGTTGTGCTTGTAGTAGTTCTTGTCCTCAGCGGCGGCGACGGCGTTCTGCATCACTTCGCTGATGTTCTGGTAGGGCACGTTGATCCGCGGCGAGCCCTCCTTCGCCAGCACGTTGCCCTTGGCGTCGTAGATCACGTTCATCTGCTCCTCCGCCTGCGGCGTGGGGAGCTCGACGTCGTCGAAGAAGTAGGTGCCACCGACGATGCCGACACCGAGCATGATCACCAGCACGGCCGCGGCAGCGGTGAGGATGTTCGCGCGGCGGTGCTTCTTGTCCGCCTTGCTCCGGCCGCCACGGCCACCGGAACCACCGGACCCGCCGTAACCGCCCGGACCACCGGGACCGCCGGGGCCACCCGGACCGCCACCGGCCGGCGAGATCGGCACCGAGGCCCGACCGGCCGGACCACCGACGGAGGCGGAGCCGACCGAGGCCCGGCCACCGGCCGGCGGCACCGAGGCGCGGCCACCGACACCGGCGCCGACCGAGGCGCGGCCGGCTGGGCCGACCCCGGCCGAGCCGACGGAAGCCGAGCCGACCGAGGCCGAGCCGACCGAGGCCGAACCCACCGAAGCCGACCCCATGGGGGTTCGGCCTGCTGAAGCGCCGCCCACCGATGCACGCCCGGCCGGACCGGCCACCGAGGCTGAGCCCGCGGGACGCCCCGGGGACTCGTCGTCAGGCGTGGAAGCAGCGGACGGCCCGGGCACTCGGGCCCGGGCTCGTGCGTTCTGCGGATCGCCGTACGCGTTCATTTCTTCACACCTACCGGTCGCGGGGGCGCGGCCGGCCGGCCCGGCGGGGCCGTCCTTCCGTTGCGCCTCGAGCGGACGTTCTCGGAGTCAAAACCTGGAATGAGAATTTGGCACCCAAACCTGTACACGGTAACGAGATCGAACCGGTTCACCGACGCCCCTCCCCACCGTGTGAGGCAAGGGGCGTATCGAGCTCCGCTTCGGAGAGTCCGTCCCGGCCGAGCACGTAGCGCTCGATCAGGTGGTTCCACGCGCAGGAGCGGCACACCTCGACCACGAAGACCTGGAACTCACGGAGTGTCATCGCCAGGACGGGCAGCTCGGCCAGCTTCCGGGCCTGTCCCGCGGACTGCTTGAGCTCTTCGCCATAGACGTAGTGCACAAGTGTCAGGTTGTCGCGACGACAGATCGGGCACCGTTCCTCGGTCGGCTCGCCGTGGTACGTCGCCGCGTTTCTCAAGTAAGGAGACGCGTCACACACCTCGAGAGCCGGCACGCGGCCGTTCCGCACGTCACGCAGGACTGCTCGCCTCTGTAGCGAGTAGTCGATGACCTGCCGCTGCGTGCGCATGGCGAAGAGAGTACGCGGTCACCGCATCCCCGGCGACCGCCATCACTCAGCGTGGCGTGGCGACTCCGGAGCAGTGTCCGAC
Source organism: Actinoplanes sp. OR16 (assembly GCF_004001265.1). GTDB lineage: Bacteria > Actinomycetota > Actinomycetes > Mycobacteriales > Micromonosporaceae > Actinoplanes. The sequence continues at coordinate 2,261,994 of NZ_AP019371.1, forward strand.
TTGCGCGCATGCCGGGGCGGTTCTACGGTTGCGATGTATCGGGCCGATACATCGGGGCGGACTTCAAGGGAGGGGACCGGTGCTGGAGTTGGCGATTCTCGGTCTCCTTCAGGAGGCGCCGATGCACGGTTACGAGCTCCGCAAGGAGCTGGCGACCAAACTCGGCACGCTCCGGGCCGCCATCAGTTACGGCACGCTCTACCCGACACTGAAGCGGTTGAAGCTGGCCGGTTGGATCGGTGAGGCCGAGGCGACCGAGACCAGCGACATCATTCCCCCGATGACCAGCAAACGGGGGCGCGTTGTCTACAAGATCACGGCCGAGGGCAAGGAACGCTTCGCGGACCTGCTGACCCAGACCGGCCCGGAGACCTACGACGACACCGGCTTCGGCGTCCACTTCACGTTCTTCTCGCGCACCGACCGGGCGACCCGGCTCCGCATCCTTGAGGGCCGGCGGCGCCGCGTCGAGGAAAGACGTGAAGGACTTCGTGAAGTTCTGGCTCGCGCTGCCGATCGTCTGGACGCGTACACCCTTGAACTTCAACGCCACGGACTCGACGCGTGCGAACGCGAGGTCCGCTGGCTGGAGGAATTGATCACCAACGAGCGTTCGGGCCGTGCACCCAGCCGGAGCCGGACGCTCGCCAGCGAAACCGCTACACCCCCGGAAGATCCGCGTCCGCACTCGGACCGGCCGTGATGAACAACAAGGAGGCAAACGCGATGGGCTCCGTCCGCGTCGCCATCGTCGGTGTGGGTAACTGCGCCTCGTCCCTCGTGCAGGGCGTGGAGTACTACAAGAACGCCGACCCCAACGACCGCGTCCCGGGTCTCATGCACGTAACCTTCGGCGACTACCACGTCTCTGACGTGAAGTTCGTCGCGGCGTTCGATGTGGACGCCAAGAAGGTCGGCATGGACCTGAGCGAGGCGATCGTCGCCAGCGAGAACAACACCATCAAGCTGACCGACGTCCCGCCGAGTGGCGTGACCGTGCAGCGTGGCCCGACCTTCGACGGTCTGGGCACGTACTACCGCGAGATCATCGAGGAGTCCTCGGCCGAGGCCGTCGACGTGGCGCAGGCTCTGCGTGACGCCGAGGTCGACGTCGTCGTCTCCTACCTCCCGGTGGGTTCCGAGCAGGCCGACAAGTTCTACGCCCAGGCCGCGATCGACGCCGGCTGCGCGTTCGTGAACGCCCTGCCGGTCTTCATCGCCTCCGACCCGGTGTGGGCGCAGAAGTTCACCGACGCGGGCCTGCCCATCGTCGGCGACGACATCAAGAGCCAGGTCGGCGCGACCATCGTGCACCGCGCGCTCGCGAAGCTCTTCGAAGACCGCGGTGTCGAGCTGCTGCGCACCTACCAGCTCAACTTCGGCGGCAACATGGACTTCATGAACATGCTGGAGCGCAACCGCCTGGTCTCCAAGAAGATCTCGAAGACCCAGTCGGTGACCTCTCAGATCCCGCACGAGATGGTCAAGAGCGACGTGCACATCGGCCCGTCGGACCACGTGCCGTGGCTGGACGACCGCAAGTGGGCGTACATCCGCCTGGAGGGCCGTTCCTTCGGTGACACCCCACTCAACGCCGAGCTCAAGCTCGAGGTGTGGGACTCCCCGAACTCGGCCGGCGTCATCATCGACGCGGTCCGCGCTGCGAAGATCGCCAAGGACCGCGGCATCGGCGGCCCGATCCTCTCGGCGTCCTCCTACTTCATGAAGTCCCCGCCCGTGCAGTACAGCGACCACGACGCCCACGCGGCCGTCGAGGCGTTCATCAAGGGCGACATCGAGCGCTGACCCGTGCTCGGTTGAGAATCACCTCGTCTGAGCGAAGCGCAAGCTGAGCGTGAAGGCCGGTCCACGTCGTGGACCGGCCTTTTCACAACCCCATCCCGGTACGGCCGGAGCACCGCGCCCGGATCAACCCTCAGGACGATCATCCCCACAGCCGGGTCAGTGAGACCCGCGCCTCCAGCTCCAGAAGCTTGCGTTTGCGATCGAGGCCGCCGCCGAAGCCGACCATCTTGCCGCCGGCGCCGACCACCCGATGACACGGCACGATGACCGGAACCGGGTTGTGGTTGCACGCCGTGCCGACCGCCCGCGCCGCCCCCGGGTCACCGAGCGCCGTCGCGATCGCCCCGTAGGTGATCATCTCGCCGTAGGGGATCTTGGCGATCTCACCCCAGACCGCACGCTCGAACTCCGAGCCACCGCGCATCTCCACCGGCACCGTGAAGTCGGTCAGCTCCCCGGCGAAGTAGGCCCGCAGCTGCTCGGTCGCGGGATGCTCCGCGGTCGGCCGCAGCCGCGCGCCGAAGCGCACACCCACCACGGTCTCGCCCTCGGTGACGACACCGAGCGGCCCGATCGGCGAATCGACGACCAACATGGCTCCGATTCTCCCTCACGGGTGTGACGACTCCGCGCAGAGCACCGCCAGACCGGACGCGTACATCGCGCCTCGCCCACCGCACCGTCAACAGTGGATGGTCCATATCACCCCGGTCGATTGTTAAGTCGGGAATACGGTATGGTCATCGGCATCAGTAAATCCGGCCACCGGATCGGCCGTCGTACTCGCATGCCTGTTTCCGGCATGACGGCCCTATTCGGCTGCGCAAATGGGGGAACAACAAAATGAGCATCAAGTCAGCGATTGCCACCGGCCTCACGCTCGGTACGCTGTCGATTGTTGTGGGCGCAGTGCCCGCGATGGCGGCGACTTCCGGCTGCGGAAACGTCTGCGACGGCAAGAACCCGGACACCTATGTGGCGACCGTCGACGGTACGTCGAAGAAGTGCGCCACCGACGCGGTCACGCTCGCCACCAAGGGCCAGGTCGAGCTCCGGTACAGCGCGTTCTGCCGGACCGCCTGGGCGCGGGACGTCGACCCGGGCACCTGGAGCTACATCACGATCGAGAGCTACAGCGGCAGCACGCTGCGGAAACGCTACAAGGCGTCGGCCGCCTGGACGCCCATGGTCAACGACAAGAACCTGGTCGCCCGGGGCTGCCACTACAGCTACGACGGTGAGGACGAGGCCGCCGCGGGTGGCACCGGCCACCTGGACGGGTGCACCACGAAGCACTGATCGCATCGAATACGGCCCCCGATCCGCTGTGGATCGGGGGCCGTATTCCGTCACATCGACGATTCGTCGCGTTGAGCGCGTTCGTGCCGCCGGACCATGAGAACCGTCTCCACCACCAACGTGATGACGGCCAGTGCCGCAGCGGTGATCAATCCCAGAACCGAATTGGCGACGATCAGCCCACCCAAGCCGGCGTTCGCGTCGAGGCTCGCGGTGAAATTGCTGACGTCGCCTCGGCAATTACGCCCGAAACAAGAAGCGTCGTCCATTGAAGCCGACACCGATAAAAGCCCGATGATCACGCCGACAATAGCGCCGATCGGCGCTGTTAAAGCGAAACGCAGCCGGGCTCGGCGTTCTCCCCGCCAGAGGAATATCCACCTGGCGAGGAAGACTGCCGACAGAATCCAGACGGACCAGAGCATCGTCGTCCATTCCTCCTGCCCGGCTGCCCTGTTCCGCTAGGCCCAGGACGAGTCGTCACGGCTCACCGACAGCAGGCCGGTCTGCCGGGCCGCCGGGTTGCTCGCCATCCCGGTGAAGACCATCGGGTGAGTGATCGTCTCCAGCGGGCCGGCCGGGGTACGGGTGGTGACCCGCAGCCGGACGTCGAGCTGATCACCGGCATCCAGTTTCGCCCGAGTATGCCAGCGCAGCTGCCGGACGGTGTCCGTGGTGATCCCGGCCGCTTCGGTGATCTTCTTGGTGGCGTACGGACGGTTGTTCAGCCGGGCGGAGACCACCTCGATGCCGGTGACGACCTGGGGGTCGACCGAGACGGTGAACTCGGCGGCCGCGGTCCGGCCCGGGCCGGCGCCGGTCATCGACACCACGGTCGGGTAGTAGTACCAGTACCTGTCGTCCGGACCCCAGGTCGCCCGGCTCCACCCGGCGCCGACCTCGACTCCCCACGGAGTCGCGGCCTTGCCGAAATTCGACGGGCGAGCCGCCCGCAGGCTCCGGCGCGCGGCGGCGTTGCGCGGCGTCGCAGGCACTGCCGCCACCGGCTCCACGGGATCGCTGATCAGGTCCTGCGGGTACAGGTGCGGATTCGCGGTGCCCAGGAGTGCGATCAACTCGCCGGCCGACTCGGCCCGGACCGGCACCGCCTCGGCGAGGGTGATGGTGCAGACCTGCGCGCCGGTCGCGGGATCCGGTTCGGTACGGGCGGTGGTGGCCACCCGCCGGCCGCCCAGGGTGACGACCGGGGCGGCCAGAACGGCGTACAGCCGGTCATCGAAGGCGACCTTCAGCTGGACTCCGGCCGCGAGCTCCCGGCCCTCGTTGCGGATCCGCACCGCCAGTTGCCGGGGCGCGGCAGCCGGGGCGGCGCCGTCGGCGGAGAGCACCCGTACCGGACGGTCCAGCACCGGCTCGAGCGTGATCGGGTCGGCCGGCGCGGCCGTCGCCGGGGAGGCGAGGACCCCACCCTCGATCCAGGCGGCGCCGAGGGTCAGCCCGGCGACGGTCAGCATCTGCCTGCGGTTGATTCTCGAAGTCATGGGACGTCCCTCGTTCAGTCGGGCGGCGAGCGGGCGGCGTTCGATCACGAGCGGGCGAACCTGACGGCCACGTCGGCGAAGGCCTCGGCCACGCGGGTGCGGACGCCCTCCGAGACCCATCCCGGCGTGGGGCAGGTGATGCTGCCGAAGTCGTGGTACCAGAACGCGTCGCGGATCGTCTTCGCCTGGCCGCCACCGATCGCGTCGAACATCGACTCGGCGGCCTTCTTCATGACCTCGCGGTCGCCGTTGAAGCGGACGTCGATGAACTCCTGGTACCGGGCCCGGGCCGTGGCCGGGGTCGCATAGCGCTGCTTGAACAGGTCGGACATCCGCAGGGTTCCGTCGGCCCGGCAGCGCATGCCCAGCACCACGGCGTCGACGTCCGAGATCCAGTCCTTGCGGTCGAAGAACGTGTTGCTGCCCGTCGCCGCGATGCGGTCGTAGGCGAAGCTGTACGCGATCGCCTCGCCGACGTCCTCCTGGTGACACTGGCCCAGGACGCTCAGCAGGTCGCCGCCCCAGGAGCCGAAGTCCGCCATAGTGGCGATGGTGCGGTCCGGAGCGAAGCCGTCGTTCATGACGGCGCCGAAGGACGCGCCGAAGTGCGGGGCGTCGAGATCCCACAGGTACGCCGGGTCGCGCAGCGGCAGCAGGTCGGGCTTGCCCGGGTACGACTTGACGAAGTCGAGGAAGCCCTGGTCGAACGCGCCGAACACCACATCGGACACGTGGAAGTTCACGATGTATCCGAAGACCTTGTTGTTGGTGACGGCGTCGAGCATGCGTAGGTACTGGCCGACCAGTTCCGCGTTGGTGTACCGCAGGTTGCCCTGCTCGCGCCACTGCCCGGCGCGGGCCTCGAGCCAGATCAGGTACGTGTACCAGCCGTCGTTGGGGTCGCGCTGGCGCGTCACGCTGCTCACGCCGACGTCGCGCCCGGAGACGATGTTGTGGTCCAGTTCCAGGGTGCCCGAGCCGCTGGCGACCGTGTAGTTCTTGACCTGGTCGAAGGACCAGTTGTCGGGCAGCGGGAAACCGAGGTTGCCGCTGTAACCGGTCGACATGCCGCTGACGAAGCTGCGGGTGGTCAGGCCGGCCTTGTCCAGGCGGATGCAGACGTTGCGGCAGCCGTAGACCCCCACCGCGTACGGGATCGGGCTGCGCTTGATGCCTTCCACGATCCCCTGGAAGTGCGGGATCACGTAGCTGGTGATCTCACCGTCGAGCGCGTCGTAGTCGACGGAGAAGTAGAGCACCGTGCCGGCCGGGATGCCGAACTTGACCGCCGCCTCGTAGGCCGCGATGCCGGCCTCGAAGCCCTCCGGGTAGTTGAAGTGCTCCACCGCGTCGCCCCACTCCTGGTAGAGCGGGAAGATCGACATGTCGTTGTCGAAGATCAGGGCGATCTCGGAGTGGGTGAGCACCTTGTTGGTGCCGCCGGTGAGGTACCGGCCGACCATCTCGTACCCGAGGCTCTTCACCGTGGCGATCGTGGTCTTGTTGAGCGGGTACATGACGTCGCAGGCGAGACCCTTGCGGTCCGGGTTGCCCGTCGACACCAGCAGCGACATCCAGGTGTCGTAGTCACCCACACCGCTCTGCGAGATCTTGCAGAACTCCTGGAAGACCTTGACGTTGCCGGTCAGCTTGTCGGACCAGGAGCCCCCGCGGTCGCCCCACTCGTTGTAGTACCCGTTGCAGGCCATGGCGGTCTGGAAGAGCCGGATCCAGGCCGCTGAGCCGTTCGAGGCGCCGACCCGGGCGGCCGCTGACTGAAGCCCGCTCTTGGTGCCGGGACCGATCGATCCGGTCACCTGGCTGTCGGTCATTCCCAATTCGTACTGAATGGCAAGCACCAGGGCGATCTGCATGCTTCGCGAGAAATGCCCGTCACATGGGCCGATGTTGTACTGCGCCCGGTGTCCGTAATAGCCGTTCAGCCATCGCTGACAGGTCTGGATCGCCGGCTCGCCGCCACTGGTCAGCACGAAGGCGTCCATGTTGAGGAGCGCCTTGAAGACCTTCGGCGTGACCACCGGATACGAGGTCGGGAGCACGACCCCCATGTCGCTGACGACCGCCGTCAGGCCGACCACCGTGGACGCGCCGAAGTCGCCGTTCAGGCTGCCGCCGCTGTATCCCTTGCAGTACAGCGCGGCCTCGGCGATGATCCGGATATTGCGGTTCGGCGAAAATTCATCGACGTTTCCATAGGCCGTCAATTTGGCGAACGTCGTCGGACCGAAGTTGTCGGAAAGCGATGTGATGCCGAGCTCGTATTGCAGCGCGCGGGTCAATGAATAAATGGTGTTCCACCCGGTGGAGCCATCTTCGATACATTTGTTGTAACCCGCCACCGAACCGTAAGTGGCATTTACCCATCGCTGGGCGGCAAGCACCATCTCGTCAGCCATCGGACCGAATCGCCTCCAGAACAAGGGATCGACGGCCGACCTGGACACACCGGTACCAAGACGCTGAGCAGCCACGATGACCGAGCCGACGATCCGCGCACGACGACTGGGTCGCGCTCGACAGATCAGATTTGAAGAACGTACGAGCTACTGGTAAATGCACAGTGCTCGTAGATAAAAAGGCGCGGCATATTATCGCTGCTTCTCACCGATAATGCCGTGAAAAAAGAGGCTCACGCTCCAGAAATCGCCATGGAAAAATGCTCGAAAGCATTCGCCCCATCCCCCGATCAGGCCGTGATCAAGTTAGCATGAGCCATACACGGACAGCAAGAAGGATTTGCATTCATCCATAAAAACTGCCATGACCTGCGGCAACTACGGACAATGCTGATTCAGACGTGACCCTGCTCGCGGGCCCACTTGAAGAGCTCCGCCTCGGCCTCGTCGCGATCCAGCGGCCCGCGATCGAGGCGCAACTCCTTCAGGAAGCGCCAGGCCTGGCCGACGATCGGACCCGGCGGCACCCCGAGCAGCTCCATGATCGCGTTGCCGTCCAGGTCGGGACGAACCTTGGCGAGATCCTCCTCGGCCGCGATCCGGGCGATCCGCTCCTCGAGCGCGTCGTAGTCGGCGGCCAGGGCGGAGGCCTTGCGCCGGTTGCGGGTGGTGACGTCGGAGCGGGTGAGCTTGTGCAGGCGGGACAGCAGCGGTCCGGCGTCGGCGACGTAGCGCCGCACCGCCGAATCGGTCCACTCACCCCGCCCGTACCCGTAGAAGCGCAGGTGCAGCGCGACCAGACCGACCACCTCGGCTGTCACGTCCTTGGGGTACTTCATGGCCTTCATGCGCTGTTTGGTGAGCCGCGCGCCGACGACCTCGTGGTGGTGGAAGCTGACCCGCCCGTCCCGGCCGACCGCCTTCGTCGCCGGCTTGCCGACGTCGTGCATGAGCGCGGCCATCCGCAGCACGAAGTCCGGTCCGTCGTCGCCTTCGAGCCGCATCGCGTTCATCACCACGATCAGCGTGTGCTCGTAGACGTCCTTGTGCTGGGCGTGCTCGTCGATCTCCAGCTTGAGCCCGGAGACCTCGGGCAGGAAGCGGTCGGCCAGCCCGGTGTCGACGAGCAGGCGCAGGCCGCCGATCGGGTCGGCGCTGACCATCAGCTTGGTGAACTCGTCGCGGATCCGTTCCGCGGTGATCCGGTCGAGATCGGCGGCCATGTCCCGCATCGCCGCGAGGACCGGCTCGTCCACAGTGAACCGCAGTTTCGCTGCGAACCGCGCGGCCCTGAGCATCCGAAGTGGATCATCGCCGAACGAGATCTGCGGCGCCGAGGGCGTCCGGATGACGCGACGGGAGAGGTCTTCCAAGCCGCCGAACGGGTCGGTGAACTCGTGGCCGGGCAGCGACACGGCCATCGCGTTGATCGTGAAGTCGCGCCGGGAGAGGTCCTCCAGCAGCGAGTCGCCGTAGGAGACCACCGGGTTGCGGGTGACGCCGTCGTACGCCTCGGCCCGGAATGTGGTGATCTCGATCCGCAGGCCGTTCTTCTGGATGCCGATCGTGCCGAACTCCCGGCCGGTCTCCCAGATCGCGTCGGCCCAGCCCTTCACTACGTCGAGGGTCTGCTCCGGCCGCGCGTCGGTGCAGAAGTCGAGGTCGTCGCCGAGGTTGCCGAGCAACGCGTCGCGCACCGACCCGCCGACCAGGTGCAGCTCATGGCCCGCAGCGGTGAAGCGGCGGCCGAGCTCGTCGGCTAGAGGGGACACGCGGAGCAGCTCGGCTACCGCTTTCTGCTGGGCGGAGTTCAAGACAGACATGGGGTGACCAGCCTATCCGTAGTGGCGGTGGGAAGGAGCGCCGGGCAGGATGGCGTGGTGCCGCTTTCCGAGGCGCTGCTACCCCTGACTCAGGACCCCGGGTTCTGGACGGGCCAGATCAGCGATTCCGACGACCTCCCGCCGCAGCTCCGTGTGTCGTTTCCGGTGGTGGACGGCTATGCGCTGGTCCTCGACATCGAGCTGCCGTCCGGCGACCGCACTCTCGGTCTGCGCCGGCCCGTGTCGAGCGAGCCGGTTCAGCTGGGCTGGGCGCCGGCTTCGGGCCCCTATCCGGCCGCGCTGCACTGGTGGGAGCTGGAATCATTCGCCCGGGTGATCGCCTTGGACGACCCGCTGCTGCCGCATCCCGGTCTCGTGGTGGCCCTGCTGTCCCCGTTCGCCCCGGCCACCGCCGACGACGACGTCACGGCGATCTCCGCGGTGCGCGAGGCGGCGTACCGGTCTCTGCGTCGCGAGGTTCCGGCCGTCGCTCCCTCGGGTCCCGAGCAGGCGCCGCTCCCGCTCTTCACCGACGAGCGCTGGTGGCCGGCGCCGCAAGCTCTCTCACCGCAGGTTCTGGACGAGGCCGCCGTCGCGGCACTGAGCGCCCCGGCCTGGGCGTCACTCCAGGTCCGTGCCGGGGGTCGCTTCCCGCACGACGATCTCATCGACCTCGTACGCCGGAGCGCCGTGCGGATGAACCGCCTACCCGAACAGGACTGCTACCCGCAGACCCGGTCACTGGCCCGGCGCATCGCCGATTCCGGCGACCTGACCCTGGTGCCGGCTCTGCTCGCCGCCCTCACCGAGGCGGGCTGCGACCATCCGACCGTTCTGGATGCGCTGAGTGAGCCTCTGGTTCCGCTGGAGGCCTGCTGGATGGTGGAGACCCTGGCCGGAGTCGAGCCCGGCACCCTCCTGCGTCACCACGTGTGACGGTTGCCCTTATGGTGACTTCGATATCGGCACCTTTGCTGGAGGAGGCTCGGTGAACGGCGGTCTCTACCGCAGCACGCACGCGACGCCGGACGGGCACCCTCCGGCGGAGGACGGCGTCACCGTGATCTCGGTGGACGCCGAAGGCACCGCCGGAGACCAGGCGCTGCCTCCGGAGCAGGTGCCGCCCGCGGCCGGCCAGGACAGCGGCGACACCGCCGGGCAGAGCGCGATCATGGCGATCGGCTCGCTGGTCAGCCGGGTCATCGGGTTCGTCCGGAACGCGCTCATCGGCATGGCGCTCGGCTACGGCGTCGGCGACGCGTACACGAGCGCGCAGTTCCTCCCCGGTCAGATCTACGAACTGCTACTCGGCGGCGTCCTCTCCAGCGTGCTGATCCCGCTGCTGGTCCGCCGGCGCAAGGCGGACCCGGACGGCGGCCAGGAGTTCACCCAGAAGCTGCTCACCTTCGCGATCACCTCGCTCGGCATCGCCACCGTGCTGGTGGTGATCGCAGCGCCGGTGATCACCGCGATCCAGGCCAGCGACCGGAACACCGAGGCCTACACGGACCTTGTCACCGACTTCGCGTACCTGATCCTGCCGATCATCTTCTTCACCGGTCTCTCCGCGTTGATGGGCGCGGTGCTCAACGTCCGCGGCCACTTCGCCGCGCCGATGTGGGCGCCGATCCTGAACAACATCGTGGTGATCGCGACCTGCGGCGTGTTCCTGGCCGCGTTCAGTGGCGACGGCGAGCTCACCCCGGAGTCGATCACCCCGGCCCAGATCCTGCTGATCGGCGGCGGCACCCTGCTCGGCATGGTGGTCCAGGCCGCCGGCCTGCTCCCGGCCCTGCGCAAGGTCGGCTTCCGGTGGCGGTTCCGCTGGGACCCGCGCTCGCTCGGCCTCCGCGAGATCGGCGGGCTGGCCGGCTGGATGCTCTGTTACGTCGCCGCCAACCAGGTCGCGGTCTTCGTCGTGGTCCGCATCCTGAACGAGGTGGCCGGCAAGGGTAGCGCCAGCGTGCTGGCCTTCAACAACGTCTTCCTGCTGACGATGATGGCGCACGGCATCATCGGCGTGTCGGTGATGACCGCGCTGCTGCCGAAGATGAGCGCTGCGGCGGCCGACGGGCGGTACGCCGAGGTGGGCGCCGACCTGACCCGCGGGATCAAGCTGGTCAGCGCCGCGCTGGCGCCGATCGCGGTGCTCTACGGCGTGCTCGGCGCCCCGCTCTCGGTCTTCCTCTTCCAGGGCGGCAACTTCACCAACGAGGCGGCGCTGGACACCGGCACGGTGCTGACCGTGGCGGCGTTCGCGGTGCTGCCCCTCTCGATCAGCTACCTCTGCACCTATGCCTTCTACTCCCTGCAGGGCAACAAGACGGTCGCGCTGATCAACATCCCGGTGGTCGCGGTCCGGATCGGGGCCTACTTCCTGCTCGCCGCGGTGCTCAGCGAGTCGCTCTCGGCGGCCGGCATGACCGCGGCGAACGCCGTCTCGTACGTCGTCTCCGCGGTGATCTCGCTGGCCGTGCTGCGCCGCCGGATCGGCCGGATGGACCTCGGCTCGGTCGGGGTGTCACTCCTGAAGGTGGCGGTGGCGTCCGCGATCGCCGCGGTGCTCGGCGTTCTCGTCGTGAAGATGCTGCCGGGCGCCTCGGCGCCGGACGGCCGGATCGAGGCGCTGATCCAGATGATCGCCGGTGGCGCGGTGATCCTCGTCGCCTATCTCGGCGCGGCGCTGGCCCTGCGCGTACAGGAGATCAGCCAGGTCGTCGGGATGGTTCGCCGCAAGCTCGGTCGTTGATCTTGCGACTCGCGTCCTGAACAGGAGTTCCTGCGACGATCGCGCCCTGAATATCCCGGTTCGCCCGGGCGGGACGCGATGCCGCGCCGGGGGGACGACCTGCCCGGCGCTGGCCCTGTGCGGGTATGGTCGGTGTCGGTATGTGCGCGGGAGCACGTTGTCCTGCCCACCCAGCAACTCGACGAGCCAGCATGCACCACCGAGGGAGGACTGGTGACCCAGGTCGGCGAAGGCCACGAGACCGCGGCCGACGAGGCCGGACCGGTCTTGACCTTCGGTGCTCCCACCGCCGGTGAGATTCTGGCCGAGCGTTACCAGCTGGAGCAGCACGTCAACAACGACAGTGCGGGCCGGCAGGTGTGGCGTGGCATCGACGTCATCCTGCGGCGTCCGGTCGCCGTCGTCCTGCGGCGTCCGGGCGGCGACTCCGCCACCGAGATGCTCCAGGCCGCCGTCGCCGCCAGCCGGGTGATCCACCCCAATCTGGTCGGTGTCTACGACGCGATCGACGAGCAGACCAGGGCCTATGTGGTTCGCGAGTGGGTCGAGGGCGAGTCCCTGCGTGACTTGGTCGCGGCCGAGGGCCCGCTCGACCCGGCCCGGGCCATCGCGATCGCCCACTCGGTCGCCGACGCGCTCACCTCGGTGCACGCCACCGGCATGGTGCACGGCAACGTGCACCCGGGCACCACGATGATCGCCGACGACGGCCGGGTCGTGCTCGCCGACGCCCGGGCCGACTCCGCGGACAGCATGGAGTCGGACATCCGCGCGGTCGGCGGCCTGCTCTACTTCGCCCTCACCGGCCACTGGCCGCACACCGAGGTCGGCCGCTCCGCACTGCCTGATGCCAATCGCGACAGTTCCGGCAATCCGTCGGCGCCGCGGCAGATCCGCGCCGGCGTCCCGGCCTACCTCGACGACCTCACCATGGACCTCCTCGACGGGCGGGTGGCCGCTCCGGCAGCCGACGCCCTCACCGCGGAGCTGGGCCGGCTCGACGCCGCCTCCGAGGACGAGGAGTTCGAAGACGTCGGCCCGCTGCGCTTCGTCCAGGGCACGTCGTCGTCCTCCGAGCCGATCAAGAGCACTCCGAAGATCCTGCTCGGCGTCGGCGCGCTGGTCCTCATCGCGATCGTCGGCCTGATCTTCGGCATCCGCGCCATCAACGACTCCAGCAACCCGGACACCGACGCCAAGGCGCCGGTCACGGCCGGCGCCGGGCAGGACCCGGAGAACCCGGGTGGCGAGACCGCCGCCCCGGCCGCCGAGCCCAAGAAGATCGCGCTGACCGAGGACCAGGTCCGCATCGTCGACGCCCCGCCCGGCTCCCGGACCGACGCCGACGAGGCCAAGTTCGTCGTGGACGGTGACCGGGAGACCGCCTGGGAGCTCTCCTATTACAAGTCGCCGAAATTCGGCAACCTGAAAGAGGGCATGGGCGTCCTGATCAACCTGGGCACCCCGCGAGCCCTCGCCGAGGTCCGGGTGTCGACGTCGGCGCCGGGTGTCGCGATGGACGTGCGCTACGGCGCCAACGACCCGGGCGACAACAGCAGCGGCGACAGCAAGCTCCTGAAGGACTACAAGAAGGTCGGCGACAGCGAGGCCGAGAAGAGCACCGGCACCAACTGGCTGTTCTCCGGCTTCGAGCCCGACCAGAAATATCAGTACGTCCTGGTGTTCCTGACCGAGCTGCCGAAGAACGAGGACGGCCCGGGTTACAAGGTCAGCGTCAACGAGATCGAGTTGTACGGGTACTGACAGGCCGTCGTCTTCGGCCTCGGTGGACTACATTGCTCGCGTGACTTCCGGGGATGTTTCAGCCGGTGTGCCCGGTGCGGGCGGATCCGCGCCGAGTGACACCGATCTGATCCGTGCCCACGTGGCCGGTGACACCGACGCGTTCGCCGAGCTGGTCCGCCGCCATCGGGACCGGCTCTGGGCGGTCGCCCTGCGTACCGTGGGCGACCGCGAGGAGGCCGCCGACGCGCTGCAGGACGCCCTGCTGAACGCGCACCGCAACGCGGCCCGGTTCCGCGGCGACTCGGCCGTCACCACCTGGCTGCACCGGATCGTGGTGAACGCCTGCCTGGACCGCCTGCGCCGCCGCCAGGCCCACCCGACCGTCCCGCTGCCGGACGGCAACCGTGACGACGATCGCCCGTCCGGCTCCGAGCCGGCCGCGCCCGCCCCCGACCACGACACCGCTCTCGTGGTGCGCGATGCGCTCGCCGCGCTGCCGGTCGAGCAGCGGGCCGCGATCGTGCTGGTCGACGTGCAGGGCTACCCGGTCGCCGAGGCCGCCGAGATGCTCGGTGTGGCGGAGGGCACGGTCAAGAGCCGATGCGCCCGTGGCCGAGCCAGAATGGCGGTGACCCTGGGGTTCCTGCGCGGCGAGGGGAACCGGAGCGCCGGTGGGAACGTCCCATCCTCGTCGGCGCCGGTGACTTCCCTGCCGGCCGGACACGATCGGAGGGATCAGCAGTGACGGGCGCCGAGTTCGACGGGGTCGACCTCGATCTTCTGGCCGACTACATCGGCGGCGCTCTGATCGGCACCCCCGACGACGAGCGGGTGGCCGCTCTCGTCAGCGAGGACCCGGTGTGGCGTGAGGCCTATCAGCGTCTCGCCCCGGGGATGGCCGCTGTCGGCACGATGCTGCGTGACCTGCCCGCCGAGCCGCTGCCGGACGATCTCGCCGCCCGGCTGGACTCCCTCTTCTCGACGTCGCCGGTCACCGCTCTGCCCACCCAGGCGACAGCCGCTGATGCGGTCGGCGAGTCGGCTGCCGCCGTACCCGCAAAGGTCCTTGATCTTGCAGAGGCGCAGCGTGCGCGCGCGGCAGGCGGGCGACCACGACGGATGATGCGCTGGGCAGCCCCCATCTCGGTGGCCGCCGCCGTGCTCGCGTTCGCCGGATTCGGACTGAGCAGGATCAGCGACGGTGACAGCGCGAGCGACGCCGGGTCGGCGGAGAGCGCCGGCGGAGGTTCCGCGCCGATGGTCGCGATGGCGCCCGCGATCGGCGAGATCCTGCAGAGCGGATTCGACTACGACCGCGTCACGCTGGCCCAGCCGTCCGGGATCGCCGGCAGCAAGCGCACGTTCTCCGAGGCCCCGCTGATCGCCTCGGCCGAAGCGAGCAACGACCAGTCGACCGGAGCGGCCGGGAGCGACCCGCTGAGCCGGCTGCTGGAACCGGCCGCGCTGGCCGAATGCCTGGAGGCGATCGCCCGGGAGAACGGTGGCGGGGCGGTGACGGTGGACACCGTCGACTACGCGTCGTACACCGGTGTCCCCGCCTTGATCGTCCGCTTCACGGCACCCAACGGCGGCTGGGCCTGGGCGGTCGGCGCCGACTGCGGCACACCCGGCGGTGACGCCGACACCCTGGAGAAACTGCCGGTACGCTGACCGGACCCCGGTGAGGTCCGACACGGGCCGGGTCCGGGGAATGGCGAATGCCTAGCATGACGTTCTAGCGTGCAGTGTCGCCGACTTTCGAATCGGCGAAAAACAGACTGAGGAGTCGGCAGTGGACGAGGTCCGCAATCTGATCATCATCGGTTCGGGGCCGTCCGGCTACACCGCGGCGCTCTATGCGGCGCGGGCGAACCTCAAGCCCCTGGTGATCGAGGGCGTTCAGTCCGGTGGCGCTCTGATGACCACCACCGAGGTGGAGAACTTCCCGGGTCACCGCGACGGCATCATGGGCCCCGAGCTCATGGACAACATGCGGGCGCAGGCCGAGAAGTTCGGCGCCGAGTTCATCACCGACGACGTCTCCCGCGTCGAGCTCGGCGACAAGCCGACCGAGCCGGGCACCGAGGGTCTCAAGACGGTCTGGGTGGGCGACAAGCAGTTCTTCGCCCGCGCCGTGATCCTGGCGACCGGTTCCGCGTGGCGTCCGATCGGCGTGCCCGGCGAGCAGGAGCTGCTCGGCCGCGGTGTCTCGTCCTGTGCCACCTGTGACGGCTTCTTCTTCCGCAACCAGCACATCGTGGTGGTCGGCGGCGGCGACTCGGCGATGGAGGAGGCGACCTTCCTCACCCGCTTCGCCGAGACCGTGACGATCGTGCACCGCCGCGACACGTTCCGCGCCAGCAAGGTCATGCAGAAGCGCGCCCTCGACAACGAGAAGATCAAGGTCGAGTGGAACTCGGTGGTCGAGGAGATCCTCGGCGAGGACGGCAAGGTCAGCGGCGCCCGGATCCGCAACGTGCAGACCGGCGAGACCAGGGTCCTCGACGTCACCGGCGTCTTCGTGGCGATCGGCCACGACCCGCGCAGCGAGCTCTTCAAGGGTCAGGTCGAGCTGGACGACGAGGGCTACGTGAAGGTGGACTCGCCCAGCACCCGGACCAACGTCCCCGGCGTGTTCGCCGCCGGCGACCTGGTCGACCACACGTACCGGCAGGCCATCACCGCTTCCGGCACCGGCTGTGCCGCGGCGCTGGACGCCGAGCGCTTCATCGCTTCATTCGTAGAGCTGTAAGACCGGGAGGGTCCCTCGTGAAGGTCGTCACCGACAACACATTCGCCGCTGACGTGCTGCAGTCCGACAAGCCGGTGCTCGTCGACTTCTGGGCCGAGTGGTGCGTGCCGTGCAAGAAGGTCGACCCGCTGCTCGCCGAGATCGCCGAGTCGGAGCTGGGCTCGCAGGTGGAGATCGTCAAGGTCAACATCGACGAGAACCCGCAGACCGCCATGGCGTACCAGGTCATGTCGGTTCCGACCCTGACCATCTTCAAGGGTGGTGAGCGGGTCAACTCGGTGGCCGGCGCGAAGCCGAAGAGCTTCCTGGTCAACTTCATCGAGTCGGCTCTCTGACGTTCGCTTCTGCGCCCCGCGTCCGTTCTGGGACGCGGGGCGTACGCTCGTCGGGGTCCTCTTTCCCCTCGCCACCTAGGGAGTTCTGAGTGCGGTCCATCCGACGCGGAGACACTGGTCCTGCCGTTTCCGAGATCCGGTCGATCCTGGTCGGCTTGGATCTGCTCGCCGAGGCCGAGCCGGATGTCTTCGACGAGGCGCTGGTCGACGCGGTGCGCGCGTTCCAGCAGGGTCGCGGTCTCGGCATCGACGGCATGGTCGGTGACGAGACGTGGGGAGCACTCGACGCGGCCCGCTGGCGTCTCGGCTCGCGGACGCTCTTCCACTCGGTCCCCGACCCGCTGGTCGGCGAGGACGTGCGGACGCTCCAGGAGCGCCTGCTGGAGATGGGTTACGACACCGGCCGCCCCGACGCGATCTACGGCGCCCGCACGGCCCGGGCCGTTGCGCAGTTCCAGCGTGAGGTCGGGCTCTCCCCGGACGGCTCCTGCGGCCCGCAGACCATGAAGGCGCTGCAGCGCCTCGGCCGCAAGGTCGTCGGCGGCCGCCCGCAGTGGCTGCGCGAGGCCGAGGCGTTCCGCCAGTCCGGCCCCAACCTCGTCGGCAAGACCATCGTGATCGACCCGGGCCACGGCGGCGGTGACGACACCGGCGTGGTCGTGCCGGACGGCCCGCTCCGGTGGAACGAGGCCGACCTCGTCTTCGACCTGGCCTCCCGGCTCGAGGGCCGGCTCGCCGCGGCCGGCATGCGCGTGCACCTCACCCGCGGGCCGTCCCCGGCTGCTCCGATGAGCGGCTCCGAGCGGGCCGCGCTCGCCAACAGCCTCGGCGCCGACCTGCTGATCTCGCTGCACCTCGACGGGCTGTCCAGTTCGTCCGCGGAGGGTGTCGCCACCTACCACTACGGCACCGGCAACGGCTTGAGCTCCACGGTCGGCGAGCGCCTCGCCAACCTGGTGCAGCGCGAGATCGTGGTGCGCACCGGCCTGCACGACTGCCGGACCCACGCGAAGACCTGGGACCTGCTGCGGCTCACCCGGATGCCCACTGTCCGGGTCGACCTCGGCTACCTGACCTCCCCGCACGACCGGGAGCGTCTGATCGACCCGATGTTCCGCGAGCAGATCGTCGAGGCGCTGCTCGCCGCGGTGCAGCGGATGTACTTCCCGGTGGAACGGGACGTGCCGACCGGCTCGATCGACGTCCGCCAGCTGCGCCTGGCTCTGGCCGACCGGGCCTAGTTCTCCGCCGCGCCGGCCGGCCTCAGTTCTCCGCCGAACTGGTCGCCGGCAACGGCCGCAGCAGCTTCTCCGGGCTCATCGAGCCGAGCAGCTTCTCCAGCGCGTACTCCACGTCGGACTTCCAGGACAGGGCCGTCCGCAGTTCCAGCCGCAGACGCGGGTAACGGAAGTGCGGGCGGACCGTCTTGAAGCCCACCGACAGGAAGAAGTCGGTCGGGGCCACGCACGAGCCGGCGCGCTCCTCGTCCTCGTCGGCCTCACCGGCCTTCGCGTCGCCGAACGCCTCGATCGCCTTGATCCCGCGTTTCGTCAGATCACGGGCGACACCCTGCACCAGCATCCGGCCGAGACCGCCGCCGGCGAACGCGGGCACCACCTTGGCCGTGGTGAGCAGAGCGGCGTCGGCGGAGACAGGTGACGTCGGGAAGGCCATCGAACGGGGGACGTAGGCCGGAGGCGCATACATCACGAAACCGGCGGGCATGCCGTCGACGTAGGCCAGCTTGCCGCAGGAACCCCACTCCAGGAGCGTCTGGGAGACCCAGGCCTCCTTCTCCAGACCCGGGTCGCCGGTGGCGCAGGCCCTCTCGGCCGAGACCGGATCGAGTTCCCAGTAGACGCACTGCCGACACGGCCGGGGCAGGTCCTCGAGGGTGTCGAGAGTGAGATTGACCAGGCGCCGCGACATGGCGAACCCCCTGCACGCAGACCGGGACGGAGTGGAAACGCTCGCCCGCGCCCCCCGGCGAATCCTACGCCGGAATCACCATGAACGGGAGCAGGTCGGGCAACGGTGCCGTGGGACGACCGGTCTCAACGGTGGCTTTCCCGTTTACTATCGAGGACGTCTCAACCCATTGATTAACGAGGTGAGAGCCGCATGACCGGCACAACTCAGGACGATTACACCGATCGGTACGCGCGACGGGTGCGCGGGATGACGACATCCGAGATCCGCGCCCTCTTCGCCGTGACCAGCCGCCCGGAGGTGGTGTCGCTGGCCGGAGGCTCGCCGTACATCGCCGCCCTCCCCCTCGACGCCGTCGGCGAGATGCTGAACCGGCTCGGCTCCGAGCAGGGCGCCACCAGCCTGCAGTACGGCATCGGCCAGGGCACGATCGAGCTGCGCGAGCAGATCTGTGACGTGATGACCCTGTCCGGCATCACCGGCGCGTCCCCCGACGACGTGGTGGTCACCGTCGGCGGGCAGCAGGCCCTCGACCTCCTGGCACGGCTCTTCCTGGATCCGGGCGACGTGGTGCTCGCCGAGGGGCCGACGTACGTCGGCGCACTCGGCGTCTTCCAGGCCGCCCAGGCACAGGTGCAGCACGTGGCAATGGATGCCGAGGGCCTGATCCCGGCAGCACTCGAGGAAGCCATCGCGGCGACAGCCAGAGCAGGGCGCCGTGCCAAGTTCCTCTACACGATCCCGACCTTCCAGAACCCGGGCGGCATGACCCTCTCCGAGGCGAGGCGCGAGCAGGTGCTCGACATCTGCGAGCGGGCCGGCCTCCTGGTGATCGAGGACGATCCGTACGGTCTGCTCTCCTTCGAGGGCGAGGCACCACGTCCGCTGCGTTCCCGTCGCCGGGACGGCGTGTTCTACGTCAGCACGTTCTCCAAGACGTTCGCGCCCGGTCTGCGGGTCGGCTGGATCCTGGCGCCGCACGCCGTCCGGGAGAAGCTGGTCATGATGAGCGAGGCCAACGTGCTCTGCCCGAGCGCGTTCGCCCAGGGCGCCGTCACGCAGTACCTGACGACCATGCCGTGGCAGGAGCAGATCAAGGCGTACCGGGAGATCTACCGCGAACGCCGGGACGCCCTCCTCGACGCCCTCGACGATCTGATGCCGCAGGGCACCACGTGGACCCGCCCGACCGGTGGGCTGTTCATCTGGGCGACGCTGCCCGAGGGCCTCGACTCGAAGGCGATGATGCCGCGGGCCATCGCCGCCCGGGTGGCGTACGTGCCCGGCACCGGCTTCTACGCCGACGGGACGGGCCGGAGCAACATGCGGCTCAACTTCTCGTTCTCGTCGCCGGAGCGGCTCCGTGAGGGCGTGCGGCGGCTGTCCGGGGTGATGGAGAAGGAGCTGGAGATGCGTGCCGTCTTCGGCGCTTCCAGCGCCTTCGGGTCCCAGCGCCGTCGTGGTCCGGCCGCTGCCGACACCCCCGGCCACGAGTTGGCATGATCAGCCCTATGCGTACGGGTGACGAGTTGCGGATTTTGGTGCTGGCCGGTGGCCTCTCATACGAGCGTGACGTGTCCCTGCGGTCCGGCCGCCGGGTACTGGACGCGCTGCGCTCCGCGGGCCTGACTGCCGAGCTGCACGACGCCGACGTCTCGCTGCTGCCGGCTCTCGCGGCCGACCCGCCGGACGCCGCGTTCATCGCGCTGCACGGCGCGACCGGTGAGGACGGTTCGCTGCGGGGCGTTCTGGACCTGTGCGGAGTGCCCTATGTGGGCGCTGACGCTCGTACGGCCCGGCTCGCCTGGGACAAGCCGTCGGCGAAGTCGATGCTGCGCGAAGCAGGCATACCGACGCCGGACTGGGTGGCGCTGCCGCACGACCGGTTCTCCGAACTCGGCGCCGTCGCCGTCCTCGACCGGATCGTCGAACGCCTCGGCCTGCCGCTGATGGTGAAGCCGGCACAGGGCGGGTCCGGACTCGGCGCCGCCGTCGTGCGCGATGCGGCGGACCTGCCGGCGGCGATGGTGGGGTGTTTCGCGTACGACTCGACGGCGCTCGTCGAACAGTTCGTCACCGGCACCAACGTGGCCGTCTCGATCGTCGACCGCGGTTCCGGCCCGGAACCACTGCCGATCGTCGAGATCGTGCCGCGCGACGGTGTCTACGACTACGCGGCCCGCTACACCGCAGGGCTGACGACGTGGCACGTGCCGGCCCGGCTCGCGCCGGCCGTCGCCTCCCGGGTGTCCGAGATCGCGCTCGCCGCCTACAAGGCTCTGGGGCTGCGGGACCTGTCCCGGATCGACGTGATCGTCGGTTCGGACTCCGAGCCGCAGGTTCTCGGGTGCAACGTGTCGCCGGGGATGACGGAGACGTCATTGCTGCCGCTGGCGGTGCAGGCCGCTGGGGTGGATCTCGGTGAGCTGCTCAGCTCTCTTGTGGAGCGGGCGGTGGCGCGGGCTTCCTGAGTCGGCTCGGTGGTGAAAAGGGGGCCCGATCGGGCCCCCTTTTTCGTGCCTCAGGACTGCCGCGTGGCGGGGACGTCGGCTATCGGCCCTACTTCTGGTTGAGGGGTCGCGGGCGGTTCGGTCACCCGTACGTCCTCCAAGGTCTTTGGTCTTTCCTCGGGCTCTGGATCTTGGGCCGTGGCGGTGGCCGTGGTCGGGACCGTGAACGTGGCCGGGGACTCCCATTGGATGTGGGCCGGCTCGGCGTTGGCCTTGCCGCCGAAGTCGGCCAGCCAGGCGGCGACGAGAGCCAGGTTCTCCCGCCACTGGGCCTCCGGGATGACCGGCAGGAGATCGTCCCAGAGGGAGAGGAACGTGCCGCGCAGTTGCAGGCGCCCATAGGGCCTCGCCAGGAACCACATGTGCAGATGCGCGGAACCATCACCCCATCGGTTGACGTGCACCCGCGCGACACCGTCGAGGGAGCGGATCGCCCGCTCCAGCCGCACGGTCATGACGCCGAGCTCGGCCGCCAGCATGTTGGGGAGATCACCGAGGTCGAGGTGCGAGCGGCACTCCAGGATCAGGACCATCGGCAGGCCGGTCGGGCGGTCCATCGCACGCACCCGCCAGCGCTCGCTGACCCAGATGTACGCGTCGTCGTGCGTGCTGCACGCCACACAGTCGGACGCGTCCTCGCCACTTCGGGGCGGCTCGACCTCCACGGGCGGCGCAAGCTTCTTGACCCGCATGTCCCCCTCAAAGGGGAAAGACGGCCAACGTGTGAAGTCAGGCAGGGGGGCGGTGTTCTCGGACACGACGTGACCTTAGCCCAGCTCAGGAGGGGCTGTCCTGGGTCAATTTCGCACGACGGAGGGACGTCTTTACACCCGCCCGAGCGGCGGTCAGGCGTTGATGGGTGTGAGAGTGGCGCTCTCCACACAACCATCCCCAAGTTATCCACAGAAGTTATCCACAGGCAGCTGTGTTTCACGTGAAACCCGACGTAGAACGCGTGTGGACCCTGTGGATAGAGCGGTGGACAGTGCCGACGACATAGGCAGCGTTTCACGTGAAACGGGGCGCGGTGGTTTTTCAACAGGTTCCACGCACAGGTTGTGGATAGTGGTGTTGGCGTATGGCTGTCGAGGGATGGGCGTCTCTTGGTTGGCGGGGTGCGGCGGGAGGTTGTTGGGTTGGTTTCGGGCGGGCGGGTGTACGCCGGTCGGGGGACGCCCACCCGAGGGAGACAGGTTTCACGTGAAACGGGTGAGGGGTCGGTGTGCCGTCGATGGGTGAGAGCGATGCGTTTTCATGGCCGTCGTTTCACGTGAAACGCGAGCGTGACTTGCGTCACTGTGTTGTGTCTGGGGCAGCGTCGGCTGTTTCAGCGGGCGAAAGCACGGTCCGCTTCCGAGCCCCAAGCCGACGGTGGGCGTTGGTGACATAGCCCAGTAGCGACAGCCACAGCGAGCGTCCTCGCCGAGTCGCTGTCACACGCGCTCCGCTGGCGGCTGGAACCTGGTCCGCTTTCTCCGATGCGCTGACGTCCCCGAAACCCAGTTCCCGTGACACCCGACCGTCTCCTGCGCCTAGGCGTCTCGCCATACCAGCGCCCACCGTCTTCCGCGGCCAAGTGTCTCGCCGCTCTGGGAGCCCGCCGTCTTCCGCGCCCAGGCGTCTCGCCGTCCCGGGAGCCCGCCGTCTTCCGCGCCCAGACGTCTCGCCGTCCCGGGAGCCCGCCGTCTTCCGCGCCCAGACGTCACGCCGTCCCGGGAGCCCGCCGTCTTCCGCGCCCAGACGTCACGCCGTCCCGGGAGCCCGCCATCTTCCGCGCCCAGACGTCACGCCATACCCAGCGCAAGCCATCGCCCGCGCCCAAGTCTCACGCCATCCCCAGCGCCAGCCGCCCCTGCGCCTCCCTCTAATACCCTGGCGTCTCCTGCGCGCAGCACCTCGCCAGCCCTGGCACCCCTCGCCGCCCCCCGCATTTCGCCGTCTTCTGCGCCCAAGCATGTCGCCATTCCATGCCCGACTGACCCCTGCCCAGCGCCAGCGCTATGTCTCCCCTAACACCACGACATCCTCCTGCGCGCAGCGCCCGGCCGGCCCCTCCTCCAGCGTCGCGCGCCCCAGCCTCTGCCGTCATGTGCCTCCAGCCTTTCTGCCGTCGTGTGCGCCCGAGCGTTTTGCCGCCTCGGTGACAGCCACGTCTACCTCGTGCGCACGACCGACGCCCATGGGAAGGGCTACTGCTGAAGTGCGCAGCGTCCTCCAGCAGACCGTCAAACACCATCCATGAAGAGCCGCGGACGTACTGACCTCACCCAAACGCGGGCAACACCTCAGTGCTCCGCAAGCACCGGCGATCCTTCGCCAGTCCAAATCGCATCGCCGTTCAAGTCCCGAACCACAGAGTCGATCCCACACATGAGGCGAACGCACCAGCACCAAGTGGTCCCAACCCACCCTGCGGCGGTCTCCAAGGCCGTCAAGCGAGGACTTATCCGTCGCCCATACCTTCCCGAAAGCACCGGGCTTCCGAACAAGCTCGGGCGAGCGAGCCGCGCGCCTGGCGTCCGCCATAGATCGGTCCGCCGCTTGGTCGCCCTCCATGGCCTGTCTTCCGCTGCGAAGCGATGGGCCTAAGAGCCCGTTCCGAGGCCGGGCGTCCTCGCTATCATTCCGTCCCTTCCAGGTCAGCGAACGACGCGTTCCTTCCTGATCAGCGAACGACGCATGCCTTAGTCGATTGGCACTACGCCCGAAGCGACGGCGCCGCGACCCACTGACGCCGCCCAGCCCACAGCGCGAGCTCGGCCGCAGCGACACCGCACGCCCGCCGGCGGCGAGGGCGACCCCGTTCAAGTTTCGGCGCCCGGGCGTTCGATTCGCCCTAACCCCAAGTCCTAATCGCGGCCCGGACCAGATGGCCGACAGGACGCTCCAGAACCGCGTGCCTCTTACGGTCGGCGCATCATCAGGACGGTCTTTGCCAGCCTCTCGTAAGGCAGCTTTCTGGCGAGATGCGGGAGCGGGCCGCGACCCAGAATTCGGGTTGACCGACCTTCCCGGTCTGTCTGACCAGAATCGCCGCCCTTATCAAGCTGTCAAAGCCTTAGCAGGAAGAGCGGAGCCAACCCGGGGCACTTCCCCATCCGCTACCGATCTTCCTTCGCCAGTCCGCGCTGCCACTATGCCCGCCCACTCCACATCTCCAGACCCTCGGCAACGCCACGAGAAGTCGGTGCCGCGCACTAGCCCCGGTGGAGGCGGCATCCGTCCGTTCCACTCCATCGCTAGCCAGATCTCAACCACGAGGAGAGACCGCCATAGTTCGGCCCCCCTAACCGACCGATCGCGTTTCACGTGAAACATGGCTTCGACTAGGTTCTGTCTCTTAGATCAAGGCCGTCGGGTACAGCTCGGAGCCAGTCGAGCATTTCGACGAGGTCGAGGGTGGCCTGGAAGTGGGCGCCCAACTTGTCGTAGCGGGTGGCCAGTCCGCGCCAGTGCTTGCGCCGGTTGAAGCCGCGTTCGACCTGGTTACGCCGCTTGTAGGCGTCCGGGTCAAACGCGGGCGGACGGCCGCCGTTACGACCTTTGCGCAGCCGGTTGGCGATCTGATCCTTGGGCTGCGGGATCGTCGTGGTGATGCGCTTGTCCCGCAACGCCTGCCGGTTGGCCCGTGACGAGTACGCCCGATCACCGGTTAACGAGTTCGGACGTACGCGCGGGCGCCGGGGTCCGGGTGTAGCGACCCGGACCTGGTTCAGCAACGGGATCAACTGGCGGGTGTCGGCGGCTTGCCCCGGCGTGATCAGTGAGGCCAGCGACCTACCCCGACCGTCGGCCAGGGTATGGATCTTCGTGGTCAGCCCGCCGCGGGAGCGTCCGATGCCTTCGCGTGCCTGCGTCTCGGCGATGCCGAGCCCCTTTTTGCTGCCCGGCCGCGTGCTGATGGGTTCGCACGATCGTCGCGTCGACCTGGGCGTCCCAGTCGATGTCGTCGTCGAGCTCGGCAAGGGTGACGACCTGCGCTTTCAACCTCGCCCAGGTGCCATCCGCGGCCCACCGGCGAAAACGCTGGTACGGCGTCTTCCATGGCCCATACCGTTCGGGCAGATCCCGCCAGGGCGAACCGGTGCGCTTCACCCAGCAGATCGCGTTGATCACCTGCCGGTGATCACGCCACCGCCGGCCTT
This sequence comes from Actinoplanes sp. OR16, assembly GCF_004001265.1. GTDB lineage: Bacteria > Actinomycetota > Actinomycetes > Mycobacteriales > Micromonosporaceae > Actinoplanes. Next base: position 2,287,007 of record NZ_AP019371.1, read on the forward strand.
GAACAGGCTGAGCCGGCAGCAACGGCGCCAGCACAGCCCATTCCTGGTTCGTCAGATCACCACGCGCCAACGATCGACGCCCATGATCGCCACAATGATCTAAGAGACAGAACCTAGCCGCTGGCATCCGCCTAGTCGAGAGTTGCTTCAGGTACCTCACCCATGGCACTCCACCGAAACCCGGCATCGGCATTGAGTTCATAGGCACTCACCAGAACCCGGCACTGGAAGGGCCGCCCGCCGCAAGCCCGCCCTTTGACGCCGGGGCGCAGGCACCCCTGAAGTGGACAACGGTAGAGGCGTCCGTCAGAGATTGGAGGAGAGCAGTCCGCCCACTAGAGCAACCGGCCGCAGATCGTTCGGCATGCCAAGACTGCCAACGCTGCGGATCACGGCGGGCGGGAACGGGAACGGCTGGGAAGAAACCGGAACCGGCATGCTGCCGACCGGCCGATCGCGGAGCTGCAGATCGAGACCTGGCCCAAGTTCGGCTCGACTCGTCGAAAACCGCCAGCCGTCGTTTCACGTGAAACATCACGCGCGTAGGCCTTGTCGGCGATCAGCATGTCCGGCTTCTTACGCGGCCGGCCCGGCCCGCCGTCATGCACCCGGATCGCGTCCAGTAAAGGCATGAGCTGCGGGCTGGCGCCGGCCTGCCCGGCGGTCAACAGCACCGACAACGGTCGGCCACGTCTGTCGACCGCAAGATGAATCTTGGTGCTCAGGCCAGCGGCCCAGCGCTTCACCATCCTGCGCCGGTATGGCGATACCACCGGCAGATCCCCCTTTTGCGTGCTCCAGCGGCGTGCTGGTGGGCACGCGCGACGCTGGAGTCCACGCTGATGACCCACTCGACCGGCTGACCGTCGTCATAAACCTGGGCACGGGCCAGGATCGCCTCCCAGGTGCCGCCCTCGGTCCACCGCCGCAACCGTTCATGGCACGTCTTCCAGGGCCCATACCGCTCGGGCAGATCCCGCCACGGCGCACCGGTGCGTAACTTCCACAGAATCCCGTTGATCATCTGGCGGTGATCACGCCACCGGCCTGACCTGCGGCCCGGTTCCGGCAGAAGCGGCTCGATCACCGCCCACGCCTTGTCCGTCAGCTCACCACGCCCAACACCCGACACATCAACCAAGACTGATCAACAGATCGGCAGGACACGGCCTAGGGCCTACGGCGAGGCACGCGGGTGGTGAAGAGCAGCGGAGATTCAACCCGCAACTTCAAGCCGGCCACATTTCACGAAATTTACAGGACCGCCAGAGAGGCATCGCTTTCATCCCAGATCACGCAGGTGTGACAACTGAACCACTCCCTTCGGCTCGCGCCACACCGTCAGAGCGGACGGCTCTCCGGCTCCGAGCGCACGAAGCCTCAAGATCTGCCCGCCCAAAGACAAGACATCTGAGCCAGCCAGCGAGAACGGCAGGCAAGGGTGCGTAAGGCTTCAAAGGAGGGCTGAGTTCGGAGAGAGACCTCTCCTAGCTACTCGCCGTGTCTCTTCGGCTTGTTCGGCAGTCGAGGTGCCAGACACCGAAGACCACAATGGCCGCACCGCCTCCCCTGCCGTCGGCCCCTTTCCGCGATCCAACGAGCACGGCAGGTACCGAGGCGAAGGTGGCAGGCAACGCATGTGACCCAGATGCATCGCAATCGCCGTATGCCCCCGTGTCCGGCACGCCCACAGCGAAGCGCGCCACCCCGGTTCGCCGGCAGCTCGGTAAGCTAAGCCGCGTGACATCATCCCGATGATCTGCGGTGTCTCCGGAAGGAAGGTCGAAGGCGACCTGAAATCAGCGGGCCATCGTCAATCTGCGGTCGAGCAACTCAGTTCAGCCGACACCGTCTGACGGGGTGTCCATCGCCCCGCCACAGAGGCAGAAGCGGGGACAACCAAGCACCATGCAGCCGGCAGGAGCCGACCCACCGACTCGCGCATCGACGACCAACAACAGGCGATTCGGCTAAAAGAAGCAAACCACTCATTCTGAAGCCGCCAACAGTCGCGCGGGCCGAACAAAGAAATCTCAGGAGAATCGTTCTGACAGAACCAGCCGGAACGATTCTCACGTCCGTAACGCGGGCAAAAAGCAAGGCGCGCACCCACCGGCACGCGCCCAAGAAGTGTCAAAGACGGGAGACGCTACTCATCCCCTCGAGCCCCAGCGCCCTCTTCCTCAACCCCGATCATGCCCACTATCCGCTCAAGGTCATCGACCGTGGCGAACTCGATGGTGATCTTCCCTTTGTTGCGGCCGATGTCGACCTTCACCCGGGTGTCGAAGCGATCCGAGAGCCGCTCCGCCAAGTCGTTCAGGGCGGGAGCGTGCACCTTGGCCCGCCGAGCCGGGGCGGCCTTCTTGACCGGCCCATCAGCCACGGCCAGCTGAACGAGTTCTTCAGTGGCCCGAACCGACAGTCCTTCGGCAACGATCCGCAGCGCGAGCTTCTCCTGCGCTTCGCTGTCGTCCAATCCGAGCAGTGCCCGAGCATGCCCCGCTGACAGCACGCCCGCGGCGACGCGACGCTGGACCGGCGCCGGCAGGTTCATGAGCCTTATCGTGTTGGAGATCTGCGGCCGGCTGCGCCCGATCCGCCGAGCCAGCTCCTCGTGCGTAGCGCCGAACTCCTCAAGCAGCTGCTGGTAGGCGGCCGCCTCTTCAAGAGGGTTCAGGTTGGCCCGGTGAATGTTCTCCAGCAGCGCATCCCGCAGCATCGCATCGTCGGGGGTGCTGCGCACGATGGCCGGGATCGTGTCCTTGCCGACGGCCTGGGCAGCCCGCCACCGCCGCTCACCCATGACCAGCTCGTATCGGCCGTCACCGATGTCACGGACCACGATCGGCTGCAGGAAGCCGACCTCCTGAATGGAGGTCTTGAGCTCTTCGAGCGCTTCCTCATCGAAGACGTGCCGAGGCTGCTTGGCGTTCGGCTCGATCGCCGTGACGGGCAGCTCGGCGAAGCGCGCACCAGGCACCGGAGCCAGATCAAGATCCTCAGCCGAAGAAGAGGGAGAGGAAGGAGCCGAGCCAGAGGTCGCGACAGCGGACGAAGCACCGGACGAAGCACCGGACGAAGCACCGGACGAAGCCGGAGCAGACACAGGAGCAGAAGCAGGAGCCGAAGCAGAGGCCGGCGACGGAACGACCACTTCGGGAGCCGCCGCCGGTTCAGCAGCAGGCGCCGTGGGGATCAACGCACCCAGGCCGCGGCCCAGGCCACCCCGCGGACGGTTCTTCATGCCGTGCCTCCTGTGTTGACCCCACGCATAGCGATCTCCAGGGCGGCCTCGAAATAGCTGGTCGCACCCCTAGATCCCGGATCGTAGGTCATCACCGACTGGCCGTAGCTCGGAGCCTCCGAGACTCGCACGTTTCGGGGAATGACAGCGTTCAGAACCTTCGTCCCAAAGTGGTTGCGGACGTCTTGTTCGACAGCGTCCGCAAGCCGCGTGCGCCGGTCGTACATGGTCAAAAGAATCGTCGAGACGTCGAGCGTCGGATTCAGGTGCTGCCGAACCAGGTTGATGTTGTTGATCAGCTGGTTGAGACCCTCCAGCGCGTAGTACTCGCACTGGATCGGGATCAGCACCTCCTGCGCCGCGCACAGGGCGTTAACGGTCAGCAGACCGAGCGACGGCGGGCAGTCGATGAAGACGTAGTCGAACTTCTCCGGATGGCCGGCGATCGCACGAGCGAGCCGCGACTCACGGGCGACCACCGACACCAGCTCGATCTCCGCACCGGCCAGGTCGATCGTGGCCGGCACACAGAACAGGTTCGGAATCCCCTCGACCGGCTGCGCCACCTCGGCCAGCGGCACGTTGTCGATCAGGCAGTCGTAGACGTCCGGCACCCCGGCGTGGTGCGGCACGTTGAGACCGGTGGAGGCATTGCCCTGCGGGTCGAGGTCGACCACCAGGACACGGTTGCCGTGGAGTGCGAGCGCCACCGCCAGGTTGACCGTCGTGGTCGTCTTCCCGACGCCGCCTTTCTGGTTGGCGACGCAAATCACCCGGGGGTGGTCTGGGCGCGGCATGATGATCTCGCCGCTCGGGTTGAGGATCTGCACAGCTCGCAACGCTTCCATGGCAAGGGGCGGATCGTCCTCAACCCCGCCCGGCGTTTCACGTGAAACATGCTCGTCCGACTGAACGGGAACACCGGGAAGTGGTGCCCCAGGCGTCAGCGAGGGGGAGGCCGAAGGCGGTACGCCATAGTCGTATTGCGCAGGTGGGCCGTAGCCCCCTGCGCGAGGCTGCGGAACGTCGCTGGCGTGCGGTCCTCCCACGCTCACTCCCGACGGCCTGTCGAGAGGCGACTCGGTTTCACGTGAAACACCGTACTCATGCACCGCTTCATCCCTGTTGGCTAGGAACGGGTTGGCCGGCAGAACGTGGGCCCCGGCAACAGAAATCCGGTCCACACTATCGACGCCCAGCCAGCCTACGGGTGTCGGGCAGGTGTTGCCATGGCCCGAAGTCCGATGAGTCGAGCGCAACCCCTCCCGGAACACCATCTTTCCCGGGACGAGTCTCAGAGATCCGTCAGCCTGATGCGAAACAGAAGAAGCCTGATGCGAAACAGAAGAAGCAGGCTCGGTACGGGGGACCGACTCCCACAACCGCAAGGAGACGCCCTCACCGGCCTCAGAGGCATCAGCCCCTACCCCGCGCCCGAATGTCACCACTTCGGGCGCCACCGTGGACCTGAGAGCCCTCAGATCATCGTCTGACGAAACGGCACCCTGAACCAAATCGAACACCGCGCCTGACGACGGACCGGCGGACTCCCGGAGCACCCCGTCCACGGCAGGCCAAACCAGGAATCCCGAGACCACACGGGGCCCGGCCAGAGGTTCAATTTCGGACACCTCACCTGAAGACAGCACGAGATCCGACGGCAGGGGAACGACCGCTGAAGAAGCGGGACCGAATCTTCTCCGCCGACCCCGCTTGCCCATCTGCCTATCTCCTCCGCGTCTTCCTCCGCCCGCCACCGCCCTCCGAAGAGGCAGCCCGCGAACCACCCTTTGCCCGTGAAACCTGGCGCTCCTTGAGCACGTCCACCACCGTCGAGGGCGGGTCGATCAAACCCACCCCGCAGTGCCGTACGACGATCTCCCCGGCGCCCAGCTTCACCAGCGCCGCCTGATGCGAGGCGATCTCCTCGGCAGCGGAGGCACCCTTCAGCGCCAGCAGCCGCCCGCCGACCTTCGCGAGGGGCAGGCACCAGCCGGCCAGCTTGTCGAGGGCCGCCACGGCACGGGCCGTCACGATGTCGGCTTCGACGTGACCCGCGACCTCTTCGGCCCGTCCGCGTACGACGGTGACGTTGTCCAGACCGAGGATGTCCACCGCCTCGTCGAGGAACGCGGTGCGCCGAGCCAGCGGCTCGACCAGGGTTATTGCAAGATCCGGTCGCGCCACTGCGAGCACGATACCGGGCAAACCGGCACCAGAGCCCACGTCGACCAGCGAAGCGCCGATCGGGATTATCTGCGCCATCACGCCGCAGTTGATCAGGTGCCGTTCCCAGAGCCGAGGGGTCTCACGAGGGCCGATCAGCCCGCGGACGACGCCGTCGGTGGCGAGCAGTTCGGCGTAGTGCACGGCGAGCGGAAGCCGATCACCGAAGACCTCCGAAGCGGCGGCCTCAAAGGATTCAGGGAGGCGGGAAGACGACGGCCCGGGCGCATCAACGCCCGGGCCGCTGTCACCCGCGCCGTAGCGTGGGTCAGTCACGATCAGTCCGCCACGCGCACCACGATGCGGCGGTTGGGCTCGACGCCCTCGGACTCGCTCTGCACGCCCGGGATGGCGTTCACGACGTCGTGCACGCACTTGCGCTCGAAGGCGGACATCGCCTCCAGGCGAACCGGGTCGCCGTGCTCCTTGACCTTCTCGACCGCGTTGCGCGCGACGGCGGCGAGTTCCTTGCGGCGGGCCGCGCGGTAGCCGCCGATGTCGAGCAGCAGCCGGCTCGGCGAACCGGTGGCCCGGAAGATCGCCAGACGGGTGAGCTCCTGCAGGGCTTCGAGCGTGGCGCCGCGCTGCCCGACGAGCGGCTGCAGCCGGCCACCGACCACCTCGACCATCGGCCGGCCGGCCGAGACCAGCTCGTCGATGTCACCGTCGTAGTCGAGGATGTCCAGCAGACCCTCGATGTAGTCCGCAGCGATCTCGCTCTGGCGGAACAGGTCGCTGTCCGAGGCGACGCTCTCCGACTTCTTCGTCTCCGCGGTCTCGTCGACTGCGGCCGAGTCGGCAGCAGCCGGCGCCGAGTCGGCGGGAGCGGAAGGGGGAGTGCTGGTGTCGGTCACGGTCTCATCTCCGTTGTGTCCGATGTTTCCCGCCTGAAGCGGGGGAGGTCTGTGCGGCCGAGGGGTGCGCTCCGGCCCTGAATCGGGCCGGAGCTGCGATCATCCCTTGGGTTTGTTCGCCGGTCGGGCGCCCTTCTTGGGATTCACCGGTTTGGCGCCGGGCTTCGGAGCGAGCGCCTTGGTGTCCACGACCGGGCTGACCGGCTCCGGGGCCTGCTTCTTGCCGAAGAGTCCACCGGTACGGGCGGGCTGCACCGGGTTGGCGGCACCGGTGCGCGAGCCGGAAGAGGCCGGGCGGGCGGACGAGCTGCTGCCGCCCTTGTTCATCTGCACCGGCGGGTACTTGCGGAGCACCCACTGCTGCTGGGCGAGGGTGAACAGGTTGTTCGTGACCCAGTAGATGACCACACCGATCGGGAACAGCGAACCGGAGATCAGCAGCGAGAACGGGATGCCGTAGAGCATCAGGCGCTGGATCATCTTCTGCTGCGGGTCCTCGGCCCAGCCGGTCTTCAGGATCATCTGACGGCTGGTGAGGAACGTCGTGCCCATCATGATCAGGATCAGGACACCGGCCAGCACCTTCACGGTGGTGCTGTCGGCGCCGACAGCCGCGAGCTCTGCCGGAGTGGAGCCGAACTTGGCGCTGATCGGGGCGTTGAAGAGGTGAGCGTTCGCCGCGCTGTCGAACTGCTCGATCGACCACCCGTACAACTGCTTGTATTTGTCGGAGATCGACGGGTCGAGGTGCTGCAGCACGTGGAAGAGCCCGAAGAAGACGGGGATCTGCAGGAACATCGGAAGGCAACCCATCAGCGGGTTCGCCTTCTCCGTCCGGTACAGCTCCATCATTTCTTTCTGGAGCGATTCCTTGTCACCCTTGTGCTTCTCCTGCAGCGCCTTGACCTTCGGCTGCAGGGCCTGCATCGCCCGCTGACTCTTGATCTGCTTGACGAAGACCGGGAACAGGATGATCCGCAGGGTCACGACCAGGAAGATGATCGCCAGGATCCAGGCCCAGTTGGTGCCGAGCACACGTTCATCGGGGATGCCGATGGAATCCCACAGGGCATGCCACCGCAGGAGGATCCACGAAATGGCGGTGTAGATCCAGTCGAGACTCAATCTAAGCTCCAGTCACATCGGCAGGACGGTGACGGATCCGCTCAGGCACCGGGTCGTACCCGCCAGGGTGGAAAGGGTGGCAGCGCAGGAGCCGCCAGACAGTCAGACCCGTCCCCCGCACCGCACCGTGCCGCGCCAGGGCCTCCTGGGCGTACGCGCTGCATGAGGGATAGAACCGACAGCGTGCCGGCAACACCGGACTCAAGTATCGACGGTACGCGACGACCGCTGCGGTCAGGAGCCGGGCGACCACGCTCATCGCGGCCGCCGGGGTCTGCGGGCAGCCGCGATCGCCCCTTCCAGGTCCGCGGCGAGGGTGGCGAACGACGCCTCGGCGGCCGGCGGCAGTGCTCTGACCACCACCGACGCCCCGGGGGGCAGGTCCGCGAGATGCGGCTGAACCAGGTGACGCAGCCGGCGGCGAACCTTGTTCCGGATCACCGCGTTGCCCACCGCCTTGGAAACGACGAAGCCGGCGCACGCCGTAGAGGCGGACGCCGGCTCCTCGACAAGCAGGTGAACGACCAGGGTCCCGCGGCCGGCACGACGGCCACCGCGGATCGCTGCGGCGAAATCCGTGCTACGTCGCAGACGCTGCGCTGCAGGAAGCACGACTACCCGGGCATTCCGGACTCGTCCAAGCGGTCGGATCAGGCCGACAGCTTGTCACGGCCCTTGCCACGGCGGGCAGCGAGGATGGCGCGACCGGCACGGGTGCGCATGCGCAGCCGGAAGCCGTGGGTCTTGGCGCGCCGGCGGTTGTTCGGCTGGTAGGTGCGCTTGCTCACGTCAAAACTCCGTCTTCGTACTACGTCCAGGGGGCATCGGCTGCAAGACGCCACTTTAGCAGAACGCGGCGGAGCAACCGCCCAACCCTACGGAGAGCCGTTCTGCCGGTCAACCATATCCTTGGTCGGCACGTCGACAGGCAGCACTCAACAGCAGGCACCAGGTCTTTCCGCGCACAAAGTGAATCTTTTCCTGCAAACGTGCGGCGGAGGGCCCGATCCGTGGTTGTAGTCCACCTGTCACCGCTGTTAGCGTGCGCGGTTGCTGGTCTCACCGGCCGTTCGCAGACCGCGAAGCAACGGCCAAAACCGGACAAGCAGGTGGATCGTTCGCCACGGTGAGCCTGTTTTCAGCCCGCGCCACTACAGGCTCCGGTACATCTGCCGACCAGTCCGGCCGGGAGCGGCCACCAGCAACGCCACAGGTTGTGGATAACCTGTGGATAGCCGGTGGCGCCGTGCGTGTTCAGCACGTTAGCTGGACGTGGGTTGGGGAGTGCGCGTCGGTGCTGGACCGGGCACCGGCAGCCGCTCAGGCGGAAAGGCCGGACACAAGGTCACCGGGGGTCGGTGGCGATGGGGGTGGCGCGGCGGTGGCCGATCAGGTCGACCTTGGTGAGGTCTGGAAGGCAACTCTGGGTGAGTTGTCCGACGAGATCGCCTCACCGCAGCAGCGCGCCTATCTCCAACTCGTCCGGCTGCGAGCGATCGTCGAGGACACTGCTCTCCTGTCGGTTCCGGACGCCTTCACCCGGGACGTCATCGAGTCCCGGATGCGCCCGGCGATCACCGAGGCGCTGAGCCGCCGGCTGAACAGGCCGATACAGGTCGCGGTCACGGTCCGTCCCCCGGAGGACGGTTCCGGTATCCCCGGAACGGTGTACGGAACCCCGATAGAGGCAGCCGCGCCCCCGATGGAGCCGCAGCCTCGCCACTACGCCGAGCCGCCCCGCTACAACGAGTCCGGCGCCTACCAGCCCGAGCTGCCCGGCTACCCGGGTTCGCAGCGTGCGCCCGAGCCGGCGTACCCGCAGGAGCCGTACCCGACCGGTTCGGCACAGCATTCGCGCAGCGTGCCGACGGCCCGTGACGGCCAGGAGGCGCTCTTCGCCGACCCGATGCCGCAGCCGCCGGCCGAGATGTTCCGCCCGCCGGCCCGGCCCGCGGAGTCCGGCCCGGAGGCCCCGAACGACGGCGTCGCGCACCGGATGACCGGCGACCCGGCTCAGCTGCGGGAGAACCAGCGCCGCCCGGAGGAGCGCCCCGGCGTCCTCGGCCCGGACCGCCGCGACGAGCCGATCCCCTCCCGTGGCGACAACGGCCCCGGCCGCCCGCCGATCGATCTGCGTGGTCCCGGCGCCTCACCGCGCCCCGGGGGCAACGACGGCAACCGGCTCAACCCGAAGTACATGTTCGAGACGTTCGTCATCGGCTCGTCCAACCGGTTCGCGCACGCCGCGGCGGTCGCGGTCGCCGAGTCGCCGGCGAAGGCGTACAACCCGCTCTTCATCTATGGCAGCTCCGGGCTGGGCAAGACGCACCTTCTCCACGCGATCGGCCACTACGCCACCACACTGGGCCACGCGCGTTCGGTGCGCTACGTGTCCACCGAAGAGTTCACAAACGATTTCATCAACAGCCTGCGCGACGACAAGACACAGGCGTTCCAGCGGCGATACCGCGACGTCGACATCCTGCTGATCGATGACATCCAATTCCTGGAGAACCGCGAGCGGACCCAGGAGGAGTTCTTCCACACCTTCAACACGCTGCACAACGCGAACAAGCAGATCGTCATCAGCTCGGACCGCTCACCGCGCCAGCTGGCGACCTTGGAAGACCGGATGCGCACCCGCTTCGAGTGGGGCCTGCTCGCCGACATCCAGCCGCCGGACCTCGAAACGCGTATCGCGATTCTGCAGAAGAAGGCCGCCCAGGAGCGGATGTACGCTCCCGCCGACGTCCTCGAGTTCATCGCCTCCCGCGTCTCGAACTCGATCCGCGAACTCGAAGGCGCCCTCATCCGGGTGACAGCGTTCGCCAGCCTCACCCGCTCCCCGGTCCAGCTCTCCCTGGCCGAGGAGGTCCTCCGCGACTTCATGCCGGACGGCGCCGGCCCGGAGATCACCGCCGACCAGATCATGGTCTCCACCGCGGACTACTTCGGCGTCTCCCTCGAGGACCTGCGAGGCCATTCCCGCAGCCGGGTGCTGGTCAACGCCCGCCAGGTAGCGATGTACCTCTGCCGCGAACTCACCGACCTCTCCCTCCCCCGGATCGGCCAGGCCTTCGGCGGCCGCGACCACACCACGGTCATGCACGCCGACCGCAAGATCCGCCAGCACATGGCCGAGCGCCGCTCCCTCTACAACCAGATCGCCGAACTGACAAACAGAATCAAACAAAACACCTGATTCCCCTGTACGACGCCCTCGGCGCCCCCAACCGCACAAACGGCACTAATCGGCGTCGGGGCCACGGCCTGAGGTCCGGCTCAAGCCCGCGACCCCCCTTCCGGCGGGCGTGCCCACCCACCCGCTACGCGCCCAGCCCTCGGCAAACACCTCTCCCTTGTGCACCAGCCGTGGTCCGGCACGATCCCGCTCACCGTCGAACAAGCCGGCACGATCTCTCGCCCCGGTCCGGCCTGGCAGGCGCAAGCCCGCTCAGGTTGGCAGGCGGCTACCTCGACGGACCCGCTCCAGGCAGCACCGGCGACCTTGAAGGCTGACTTACTCACCTCTGCGCACTGCCTTCGCCTCAAACGAGCTCACCGCGGGATGGCACGAACTCGCCCTCAAGGCCGACTCGGCCGGGCCGGTACGCCCGTGCTTGGACCTCGGACCGACTCGTTCGGCGGCATCGATCGTCACAGTCATCCGGTGTCTCCTTGACCAGGATTTGCACCGTTTTCTGACAGTCCCGGTTGGCGAGCCCTTGCTCTGGACTCGGGCCGGAGGTCGCTGGCTCAGGTCGAAGGCTGGTCGGGCTTTGATCTCGGGCAGGTCGGGCTTTGGTGTCGGGCTGGTCGGGGTTTGTGGTCGAGATGTTGGTGGGCGGGTGGGTGCCTTCGAAGGTCAAGGCGGCTTCAGTGATCCAAGCGGCTTCAGTGATCCGGGTCGCTTCTGAGGTGTCGGCGGCTTCGGCGATCTGGGGTCTGAGGCGGGCGCGGCTTCAGCGATCTGGGCGGCTTCCGAGATATCGGCGGCTTCGGCGATCTGGGTGCCTGAAGCGTGCGCGGCCTCGGTGACCTGGGTGCCTGAGGCATGCGCGGCCTCGGTGACCTGGGTGCCTGAAGCGTGCATGGCCTCGGTGATCTGGGCGGAGTGGCCGGCGCGGCTCGGTGATGTGGCTTCGGTGATGTGGGCGTAGTGGCCGGCGCGGCTTGGGGAGGCGCTCGGGGAGGGCTGGGGAGTGGAATTGGCTGTCCACAGGGGGAAGGTGGGTTGGTGGGGTCTTGCACAGGGTAGAAGTGCAGGTCAGGCGGGGTTTTGGAGGCTTGTCCACAGGGGTTGGGTTATCCACAGAAACCCGCTAGTGGAGGGCTGACTAGCTGCCATCCGTACTACCGCGCGGTATCCCCAGGGTGATCGAAAACGGTTGGCCACATATCCCCAGGCTCTTGACCAGCGCCTATAAAAGATCGCACGAAGTTATCCACCGGATTTGCACTGCCTTGTCCACAGGTTATGCCCAGATCTTGGCAGCTCAGCGCGGACATTGACGGCCGTCGACGATGAAGATCGAGGGTGAAATGGACTCTCTTGTCAACGTCAGGACGGGTACGTTTCGTGCCAACCTTATCCACACTAATCCACAGGCATCCACAGGCTGCGTCCCCAACCGGTGGACAGCGCCCGACACCTGAACCCACAGATGTGGACAAACCTTGGGGAAATCGATGTGGACAAACACGGTGCGTCACATCGCTGTCCCCAGCCTGTGGAGGGCTGTGGATTTCCTGTTGAAGGATCTGGGGACAACGTGACGGTAGCGTCCCAGCGTTATGCACAGGTCGGGGGATAAAACCCGTGGATAACCGGTGGATAGCCTGTGGGCAACGGTGGACAACGTCCCGTCAGCTCCCCGACTGTGGACACAGACCCGGGTTTGTACCCTGGTTGTCCACCTGTGAATCACCGGTGGATAACGCGCTGGCCAGGCAAAACTTGAGTTCTCCACAGTTTGCACAGGACCGATGAAGACGACTAGTTATCTCTTTAATAGAGAACAAAAAACAATCATCAGCGTTGTGGAAGGTGTGGAGGAGCTGGTTCCGGCTCACCGGGGCATCGGCTCTACTGCTTTGCACCGAGGGTCGGGCGCACGGGAACACCGCACGAGCCATAGAGTTCAGTGGGGTCGTCGACGCCCCCGTAAGAGGAAGCATCGCGGAGGACAAGCATGAAGTTCCGGGTGGAGCGAGACGCACTTGCCGACGCCGTGGCCTGGACAGCCAAGAGCCTGCCGAGCCGGCCGTCGGTTCCGGTGCTCGCCGGTGTCCTGCTGCGGGTCACTGACGGGCGGCTGCAGGTCTCAGGGTTCGACTACGAGGTCTCGAGCCAGGTGAGTGTCGAGGTGCAGGCCGACGCCGACGGCGCCGCTCTGGTCTCCGGCCGCCTGCTCGCCGAGATCACCAAGGCACTTCCCGGCAAGCCGGTGGACATCGCCGCCGTCGGTGCGCACCTCGAGCTGGTCTGCGGCAGCGCGCGTTTCACGCTCCCCACGATGCCCGTGGAGGACTATCCGGCGCTTCCGGAGATGCCGTCCAGCACCGGAACCGTCGACGCCGCTACGTTCGCCTCAGCGGTCTCCCAGGTGGCGATCGCGGCGGGCCGGGACGAGACGCTGCCGATGATGACCGGCGTCCGGATCGAGCTGAACGGCACCTCGATGGCGATGCTGGCGACCGACCGCTACCGGCTCGCCATGCGTGAGATCGAGTGGAACCCGGACGACCCGGAGATCAGCCTCAACGCTCTGGTCCCGGCGAAGACCCTCAACGACACCGCCAAGGCGCTCGGCCCGATCGGCGGCGCGGTCACCCTGGCGCTCGCTCAGGGCAGCGCCGGCGAGGGCATGATCGGTTTCGCCGGTGGCGCCCGCCGTACGACCAGCCGCCTGCTCGACGGCGCCAACTACCCGCCGGTGCGCTCGCTCTTCCCGTCCTCGCACAACGCCGAGGCCCGGATCGCGGTCTCCGCCCTCGTCGAGGTGGTCCGCCGTGTGGCGCTGGTCGCCGAGCGCACCACCCCGGTGCTCCTGAGCTTCAGCGAGGACGGTCTCGTGGTCGAGGCCGGCGGCACCGAGGAGGCCCGTGCGAGCGAGGCCATGGAGACGACGTTCACCGGTGAGCCGCTCACGATCGGGTTCAACCCGCAGTACCTGATCGACGGTCTGCAGAACCTCGGAGCGCCCACCGCGGTCTTCTCGTTCGTCGACGCGTTCAAGCCCGCTGTGATCTCCCCCGCGGGCGAAAGCGGCGAAATCATCCCGGGTTACCGCTATCTGATCATGCCGATCCGGGTAACTCGCTGATACTGAGCGAGGAACATTCGCACTTCTAGGGGGAAGACCATGCAACTCGGCCTGATCGGTCTCGGCCGCATGGGTGGGAACATGCGGGACCGGCTGCGTGCAGCGGGGCACGAAGTAGTCGGTTTCGACCACAATCCGGATAAGCGCGACGTCGCCAGCCTGGCCGAGCTGGCCGAGAAGCTGAGCGGTCCGCGCGTCGTCTGGACCATGGTGCCGGCTGGCAAGATCACCGAAGACACCATCAACGAGCTCGCGGAGTTGCTCTCGCCGGGCGACATCGTGATCGACGGCGGGAACTCGAAGTTCACCGACGACGGTCCGCGCGCCGAGCGTCTCAAGGCGAAGGGCATCCACTACCTGGATGTCGGTGTCTCCGGCGGCGTGTGGGGCATCACCAACGGCTACGCGCTGATGGTCGGCGGCGAGGCCGAGCAGGTGGAGCACTGCATGCCGATCTTCGAGGCGCTCAAGCCGGCCGGTGAGTTCGGCTTCGCGCACGCCGGCACGCACGGCGCCGGGCACTACGCCAAGATGATCCACAACGGCATCGAGTACGGGATGATGCAGGCGTACGGCGAGGGTTACGAGATCCTCATGGCGTCCGAGCTCGTCCACAACGTGCCGGCGGTCATCAAGAGCTGGCGCGAGGGCAGCGTCGTCAAGTCGTGGCTGCTCGACCTGCTCGACCGGGCTCTCGACGAGGACCCGACGCTGGCGAACCTCAAGGGTTACGTCGAGGACACCGGCGAGGGCCGCTGGACCGTCGACGAGGCCGTGCGGCTTGCCGTGCCGGCCCATGTCCTGGCCGCCTCGATCTTCACCCGGTTCGAGTCCCGCCAGGACGACTCGCCCGCGATGAAGGCCGTCGCCGCGCTGCGTCAGCAGTTCGGCGGCCACGCCGTCAAGCGCTGATCCATGCACGTACGCCGGGTCGAGCTCACCGACTTCCGCTCGTACGAGCGGGTGGCCGTGGATCTCGACCCCGGCGTATCCGTTCTGGTCGGCCAGAACGGCATGGGCAAGACGAACCTGATCGAGGCCCTCGGTTACGTGGCCACTCTGGACAGTCACCGGGTGGCCACGGACGCGCCCCTGGTCAGGGCCGGCGCCACGTCGGCCGTGATCCGGTGCGCGATCGTCCATGATGGACGCGAGCTCCTCGTCGAGCTGGAGATCGTCCCGGGCAAGGCCAACCGCGCCCGGCTCAACCGCTCACCGGTGCGCCGGCCGCGCGAGGTGCTCGGCGCCCTGCGGATGGTGCTGTTCGCCCCGGAGGATCTGGAACTGGTCCGCGGCGACCCGTCCGAGCGCCGCCGGTACCTCGACGACCTGCTGGTGGCCCGTCAGCCGCGGTACGCCGGAGTGCGCGCCGACTACGACCGTGTCGTCAAACAGCGCAACGCCCTGCTGCGGACGGCGTACCTGACCCGCAAGGTCGGCGGCTCCCGCGGGCAGGACCTGTCGACGCTCGCGGTCTGGGATCAGCACCTGGCGCATCACGGCGCCGAGCTGCTGGCCGGCCGGCTGGAGCTCGCCGCCGCTCTCGGGCCGCATCTGACGAAGGCGTACGACGCGGTGGCGGCCGGGCGGACGTCGGCGTCGATCGCGTACACGTCCCGGCTCGGCGAGACGCTCACCGCCGACCGGCCACGGCTGCAGGAGATGCTGCTCGCCTCGCTGGAGGAGCGGCGCACCGCCGAGATCGAACGGGGCACCACGCTGGTCGGCCCGCACCGCGACGACCTCGCGCTCAATCTCGGCGACCTGCCGGCGAAGGGCTACGCGAGCCACGGGGAGTCGTGGTCGTTCGCGCTGGCGCTGCGGCTGGCCGCCTACGACCTGCTGCGATCGGACGGCATCGAGCCGGTGCTCGTTCTCGACGATGTCTTCGCCGAACTCGACTCGGGGCGCCGGGAGCGGCTCGCCGCCCTCGTCTCGGATGCCGCCCAGCTCCTGGTGACCTGTGCGGTTCCGGAGGATGTGCCGGCGTCGTTGCGCGGGGTCCGGTACGACGTCACGACCGGGACGGTGATTCGTGCCGACTGATCAGGAACGGTCGAACTTCGCTGACGAGGAATGGCCGGACGAAGAGCCTGACATCCCGTACGAGCCGCCTCAGCTCTTCGGTGAGGCGATGGGCGAGCTCTGGGGTGGGCCAGGGCCGGGTAAGCGGAGCGCGGGACGTTCAGCGGGCTCTCAGGGGGCCGGCGCCAAGGGGCCGCAGCGGGGAAAACCTGGGGATGAGGCTGTGGATAACGGCTCTGACCTGGGGACGAAGGAAAACACCGGCGAGCCGGCGCCGGACGGGGACGGACTGGCCGCGCCGGAATTGGGCGGGCCGGAACTCGCCGGGCCGGAACTCGCCGGGCCGGAACTCGCGCGGGCGGTTCTCGACGCGGCTCTCGCCCGGCGGCGCGAAGCGGCCCAGAGACCACGCAAACGCAAGGGCAGCGGGAGTGGCGAGCGGCGGCTGCGGGGCTATTCCGGGCCGGGACCCGATCCGCGCGATCCGCAGCTCTTCGGCGACATGCTGCAGCGGCTCATGAAGGCTCGCGGCTGGGAGAAGCCGAAGGCCGAGGCGACCGTCTTCGGTTCGTGGGAGAAGGTCGTCGGTCCGGACATCGCCTCGCACAGCCGCCCGGTGAAGCTGGAGGGTGGCGTGCTCACCGTCGAGGCCGAGTCCACCGCCTGGGCCACCCAGCTGCGGATGCTCGCCGCCACGCTGCTGCGGCAGATCGCCGGCGAGGTCGGCCACAACGTCGTCACCAAGCTCAACATCCACGGTCCGGCCGCGCCGTCCTGGAGCCGGGGGCCGCGCCGGGTGCAGGGCCGGGGACCGCGAGACACTTACGGCTGAGTGCAACCGGTCGGCGTTCTCATGCGTCATAACCGCATGATCATGCGTCGGCTGCTGATTCTGTTGCTCTTGGTGATCGCCCCGATACCGGTTGCTGCCGGTCCGGCCTGGGCCTGTTCCTGCGCGGAAGGGGCGGGCCTCGCTAAGGCTCAGCTGGCCTTCGACGGGACGGTCCGGTCGGTGGAGCAGGTTGATGGGACGAATCGTGTCCGGTTCGCCGTCGAGGCCGTCGTCAAGGGCACGGCGGCCACCGAGGTGACCCTGACCACATCGGACAATGAGGCGTCCTGTGGATATCGGTTCGACGAGGGTGGGCGGTACCGGGTCTACTCCATCGCCGGGATGACGACGCTGTGCAGCGGCAACGAGTTGCTGACCGCCGGCCCGAGTCCCAGTGCGACCGCGCGGGCGCAGCAGCAGGCCGCGGCGGACCGCACGATGATCTTCTGGGCCGGGTCCGGGCTCGTCGCGCTCTTCGTCGTCGCCGGGTTGGCGCTGCTCCTGCGGCACCCTCGGTCAGGGAACTGAGAGAAGAGGGGCGCAACCAGATCTCGCAGGTCGCGCGGCGCGGCGAGCGGAGCGAGACCGTGCCGCGCCCTCGGCGGGAGCAGCGGTCCGCACCACCCACCCCGCTGCGACAAAGGTCTTAGTAGTCGGCGAAAACCGCGAAGCCTCGCTCGGCGCAGCGCCGGTAGAAACCGGCCAGAATCGCGAGTTCGGTACGCGCGAAACTCCAGTGCGGAGCGTTGCCGGCGTCGTCGCGCAGGGCCGTGAGCCGGTGCTCGAGCCAGCGGAGCTGCTGGTCGGCGAGGCGTCCACCGGCGATCGCGGTGCGCATGACCTCGGCGACCGTGTCGAAGGTGACCAGGTCGCCGAACTTGTCGTGGCCCTCGACGAAGCGCTCCAAACCGCCGGCGATCCACGCGCAGCCGTCCGGATCGATCACCGGGTCCTCGTCCTCGGCGGCCGCGTCGGTCGCGTAGAGCACGCCCTCCAGGCCCAGGAGGAGGTCGACGAGCTCGGTGTAAGCCGTCGCGCGCACGGTGCCGGTCTTGGCGATGTGCAGCGCGAGCGCACCGGTCGGCGCCGCGATCTCCGGCCGATCGGCGACGCCGGCGAAGTCGACGAACTCGGCGGGCGCGACCGGGTCGTAGTACTGATTGGTCCGCGGCCAGTGCACGGCGACGTTGTCCAGGCCCTTGTCGTGAGCCATCGGGGCCACCCCTCCTCGGACTGTCATGCGGTCGTCCGGTGACAACCGGCCCGCGCGGGCGAGGTTACGACACCAGCCGCTGCCGCTGTCGAGCAGTGTCGCAGTGAGTGCCGGTTCGATCCGGCAGCCACGCCCGACGCGTCGAAGCGCCGCAGCAGTTGCCATTGCGGTGGGCGGTAGTTCCGTGTAGGGGAACACGTGGGTAGCGGCTCAAGTCGCGCTACGGGACTCTCAGGCACCCGGAAGGGGTGCCGGACCCCCGGCAACTCGTTTCGGCGGAGTAGAATCGACAGCGACCGGGAAAACTGTGCCGGACGGGGCTCCGACGCGGAGCTTCGTCACGCTGCGCGGTTTTTCCAGCCGATCACGATCCGCGGGCCGTCCGCGGCGACCGGCGCGCACGGCTCCACCGGTGGTCCGCTTCTTCCCGCGGCTGTTTTCCCTGGTGCCACGCGTGCGTCCGGCTGCTGTCGGCGCCTGCCAACCCCGCTGCGGGGCCCGAGGGCTCCGTAACGAGAAAGTGGCCGAGGGTGTCAGAGAACAAGCAGGAGTACGGTGCCGAGTCGATCACCGTGCTCGAAGGCCTCGAGGCAGTGCGCAAGCGTCCCGGTATGTACATCGGCTCCACCGGTGAGCGCGGTCTGCACCACCTCGTCTGGGAGGTCGTGGACAACGCCATCGACGAGGCGCTGGCCGGCTACTGCGACACCATCGACGTCGTCCTGTTCGCCGACGGTGGAGTCTCGGTCACCGACAACGGCCGTGGCTTCCCGGTCGACCTCCACCCGAAGCTGAAGAAGCCGGGTGTCGAGGTCGCGCTGACCGTGCTGCACGCGGGTGGCAAGTTCGACAACCAGGCCTACAAGGTCTCCGGTGGTCTGCACGGCGTCGGTGTCTCGGTGGTCAACGCGCTCTCCACCAAGATGGCCGTGGAGATCCACAAGGCCGGCTTCGTGTGGCGGCAGAAGTACGACAACTCAAAGCCCGGCCCGCTGGACAAGGGCGAGACGACCGACAAGACCGGTTCGACGGTGCAGTTCTGGCCCGACCCGGACGTCTTCGAGACCGTCGAGTTCGACTTCCAGACGATCTACCGCCGCCTTCAGGAGATGGCCTTCCTGAACCGCGGCCTGACCATCAACTTCACCGACGAGCGCCCGGTCTCGGCGGACGAGAACGGCGAGCCTCGCAAGGTCACTTTCATGTACGCCGGGGGTATCGCCGACTTCGTGCGCCACCTCAATGCGACGAAGAGCCCGATCCACAAGAGCGTGATCGAGTTCGGTGCCGAGGACGACGACGCCGGCATGGGCGTCGAGGTCGCGATGCAGTGGAACGAGTCGTACGGCGAATCGGTCTACACCTTCGCGAACCGCATCAACACGCACGAGGGCGGCACCCACGAAGAGGGCTTCCGCGCCGCGCTCACCACGATCGTCAACAAGTACGGCATCGAGAAGAAGTTCCTCAAGGCCGACCAGAAGCTCTCCGGCGAGGACATCCGTGAGGGTCTCGCGGCGATCATCTCGGTGACCCTGCGCGAGCCGCAGTTCGAGGGCCAGACCAAGACGAAGCTCGGCAACACCGACATGAAGAGCTTCGTGCAGAAGGTGGCGAACGAGCAGCTCGCCGACTGGTTCGACCGGAACCCGGCGGACGCCAAGCTGATCATCACGAAGGCCGACCAGGCGGCCCGCGCCCGGATCGCCGCGCAGCAGGCCCGCAAGCTGGCCCGGCGCAAGTCGCTGCTGGAGTCCGGCTCGATGCCGGGCAAGCTTGCCGACTGCCAGTCGACCGACCCGCGCGAGACCGAGCTGTTCATCGTCGAGGGTGACTCGGCCGGCGGTTCGGCCAAGTCCGGCCGGGAGAGCCGCATCCAGGCCATCCTGCCGATCCGCGGCAAGATCCTGAACGTGGAGAAGGCCCGGATCGACCGGGTGCTGAAGAACAACGAGGTCCAGGCGCTGATCACGGCGATGGGCACCGGCATCCACGACGAGTTCGACCTCGGCAAGCTGCGGTACCACAAGATCATCCTGATGGCCGACGCCGACGTCGACGGCCAGCACATCCAGACGCTGCTGCTCACCCTGCTGTTCCGCTTCGTGCGGCCGCTGGTCGAGCACGGTCACGTCTACCTGGCGTCCCCGCCGCTCTACAAGATCAAGTGGAACAAGCGCGGTGACGACGCCCAGTACGCGTACTCGGACCGCGAGCGGGACGGCCTGATCGCGCTGCGCCAGCAGAAGAAGGCGAACGCCAAGCCGGACGACATCCAGCGGTTCAAGGGTCTCGGCGAGATGAACTTCCAGGAGCTCTGGGACACCACGATGAACCCGGACACCCGGACGCTGCGCCAGGTGACCCTGGACGACGCGGCCGTCGCCGACGAGCTGTTCAGCGTCCTGATGGGTGAGGACGTGGAGGCGCGCCGGTCGTTCATCCAGCGCAACGCCAAGGACGTCCGGTTCCTCGACATCTAGTCAGGTATCCACAGCGTGGCCGTACTTTCCACAACGTTATCCACAGCAGTTTGCCGGTTTTGGCCGCACTTGCCTGGTATCACCTTGAGTAAGGGTTAACTGTGACTGACATTCCCGAGCCCGCCGACGGCGACGACATTCAGGACGAGTCCGGCGGCGGTGTGAGCCAGCGGGTCGAGCCCGTCGGCCTCGAAGTCGAGATGCAGCGCTCGTACCTCGACTACGCGATGAGCGTCATCGTCGGCCGCGCGCTCCCCGATGTCCGCGACGGCCTCAAGCCCGTCCACCGCAAGATCCTTTATGCGATGTACGACGCCGGCTTCCGCCCGGACCGCGGTTACGTCAAGTGCGCGCGCGTCGTCGGCGACGTGATGGGCAACTACCACCCCCACGGCGACTCGTCGATCTATGACGCCCTGGTCCGGATGGGGCAGCCGTGGTCGCTGCGCTACCGGCTGATCGACGGCAACGGCAACTTCGGTTCGCCGGGTAACGACCCGGCCGCCGCCATGCGGTACACCGAGGCGAAGCTGTCCCCGCTGGCGATGGAGATGCTGCGGGACATCGACGAAGACACCGTCGACATGCAGGACAACTACGACGGCCGGACCAAGGAGCCGACGATCCTGCCGGCGCGGTTCCCGAACCTGCTCGTCAACGGCTCCGAGGGCATCGCCGTCGGCATGGCCACCAAGATCCCGCCGCACAACCTGCGCGAGGTCGCCGCGGCCGTGCAGTGGTGCCTGGACAACCCTGAGGCCGACGAGGCCACCACGCTCGAGGCGCTGCTCGAGTTCGTGAAGGGCCCGGACTTCCCCACCTACGGTCTGATCGTCGGACAGCAGGCGATCCAGGACGCGTACCGGACCGGCCGCGGCTCGATCCGGATGCGCGCGGTCGTCGAGGTCGAGGAGGACGCCCGGGGCCGTCCGTGCCTGGTCGTCACCGAGCTGCCGTACCAGGTGAACCCGGACAACCTCGCCGAGCGGGTCGCCGAGCTGGTCAAGGAAGGCAAGCTGACCGGCATCGCCGACATCCGGGACGAGTCGTCCGGCCGTACCGGTATGCGCCTGATCCTGGTGCTCAAGCGCGACGCGGTCGCCAAGGTGGTGCTCAACAACCTCTACAAGCACACCCAGCTGCAGGAGACGTTCGGCGCCAACATGCTGGCGCTGGTCGACGGCGTGCCCCGCACGCTGAACCTCGCGCAGTTCATCAGGTACTACGTCGAGCACCAGATCGAGGTCATCCGCCGGCGGACCGCGTACCGCCTGCGCAAGGCCGAGGAGCGCGCGCACATCCTGCGCGGTCTGGCCAAGGCGCTCGACATGCTCGACGAGGTCATCGCCCTGATCCGGCGTTCGCCCACTGTGGAGGACTCGCGTCAGGGCCTGATGCAGCTGCTCGACGTCGACGAGGTGCAGGCCACCGCGATCCTCGACATGCAGCTGCGCCGCCTGGCCGCCCTGGAGCGCCAGCGGATCATCGACGAGCTCGCGAAGATCGAGATCGAGATCGCCGACCTCAAGGACATCCTGGCGAAGCCGGAGCGGCAGCGGGCGATCGTGTCCGAGGAGCTCGGCGAGATCGTGCAGAAGTACGGCGACGACCGGCGTACGCAGATCATCCCGTTCGACGGCGAGGTCTCGATGGAGGACCTCATCGCCCGCGAGGACGTTGTGGTGACCATCACACGGACCGGTTACGCCAAGCGGACGAAGGTCGACCTCTACCGCTCGCAGAAGCGTGGCGGCAAGGGTGTGAGCGGCGCATCCCTGCGTCAGGACGACATCGTCTCGCACTTCTTCGTGATCTCGACCCACGACTGGATGCTGTTCTTCACGAACAAGGGCCGGGTCTACCGGGCCAAGGCGTACGAGCTGCCCGAGGCCATGCGGGTGGCCAAGGGACAGCACGTCGCGAACCTGCTCGCCTTCCAGCCGGACGAGCACATCGCGCAGGTCATCCAGATCCCGAATTACCAGGTCGCGCCCTACCTTGTGCTCGCCACTAAGAATGGTCTCGTGAAGAAGACCCGCCTGGAGGAATTTGACTCCAACCGCAGCGGTGGCATCATCGCCATCAACCTGCGGGAGGATGACGAATTGGTGGGCGCGGCGTTGGCTGCCTCGGAGGAAGACCTGTTGCTGGTCTCCAAGAAGGCGCAGGCCATCCGCTTCAACGCGACCGACGAGGCTCTGCGCCCGATGGGTCGTGCGACCTCCGGTGTGATCGGCATGCGGTTCAGCGACAACGACGAGCTGCTCGCCATGGAAGTGGTGCGCGACGGCATGGATGTGTTGGTCGCCACCAACGGTGGGTATGCGAAACGCACGCCGATCGAGGAGTATCCCGTACAGGGCCGTGGCGGCAAGGGTGTGCTGACCGCCAAGATCACGGAGCGTCGTGGTGGACTTGTCGGTGCTCTGGTGATCAGCCCGGAGGATGAACTGTTTGCCATCACCAGCAATGGTGGTGTCATCCGGACTCCCGTGAAGCCTGTACGGCGCACGAGGGATCGGAACACAATGGGGGTCAAGCTGATGGACCTCCCAGAAGGTGTAACCATCGTGGCGCTTGCTCGCAATGCCGACGAGCCTGACGAACAGGACTAGTTGATGCCGGAGACACAGGCGAAGTCGGGAGGTCCGGGGGCCTCAGCGACTCCGGGCGATGCGGCGAAGAAGGACACCGCCGCACCGAACGGGCGCGAGACCCCAGGGCGCGCCGCTGTCCCCGCCGAAGCCCCCGCCTCGCCGCCGAAGTTCACCCGTGCGCCGGGCATGGCCCCGCCGCCGGGTGAGCCCGCCGCCGACGGCAAGCCGGCCGGGCCGGCCGGTGGCCCGTCCGTGGTGAAGGGCTCGGCCGCCGTGCCGGTCGTCACCAAGGGCAAGGGCGCCGCGCCCGGGACCACGCCGGGACGCCCCGGTGGGGCTCCGGCGCCGGGTCAGGGGCAGACCGGTCAGCAGCGTCCCGCAGGGGCGGCCCCAGCGGCCGCTCCGGGCGCTGCCAAGCAGCGTTCCGGCCCGCAGGCCGCCGGCTCCGCGGCCGTCGGCGCCGCCCGTGTCTCCGAAGCGGTCCGTTCCGCGCGCTCCACGGTCTCCTCGGCCGCGGCGCGCGGACCCCGCCGGGCCCGGCTCAACCTCAAGCGGATCGACCCCTGGTCCGTGATGAAGTTCGCATTCGCGGTCTCGATCGTGCTCTTCATCGTGGTGGTCGTGGCGACCTCGGTGCTCTACCTCGCCCTCGACACCATGGGCGTGTGGAGCTCGGTCAACAACAGCCTCAAGGACCTGGTGACCGCTTCCGGCGGCGACCAGGCCAGCTCCGGCGGCTCCTTCCGGATCACCGCGTGGGGCGTGATCGGCACGTCGATGCTGATCGGGGCGGTGAACGTCGTCCTCTTCACGGCGCTCGCCACCCTCGGCGCCTTCATCTACAACGTCTGCGCCGACCTGGTCGGCGGCGTCGAGCTGACCCTCGCCGAACGGGACTGACGATCCCTGGTCGGGTTGCGAGCCACCCCCGCTTTGGAGGCTCGCAACCCGATGCGGTAACGTTCCTCTCGCAGTTGAGCGGGGCTATAGCTCAGTCGGTTAGAGCGCAGAGCTGATAACTCTGAGGTCGATGGTTCGATTCCATCTAGCCCCACGAACTGGTTGGCGGTCCTGCGTTCGCAGAAAGCGCGAACCAGGACCGTTCGTCATATCTACCGGGGGGCCGAGCCCCCCGAACCCCCCACGGTGCGATGGTTGCGCTTGGTGCGTTTCATGCGCTTCCCTCTCTGTACGGGGTACGCACACTCGACACTGTTGTAGGGGGATGTGCTCGATGCTCAAGAAGCTCCTGATCGTTGCTGGTGTGGCCGGGGCTGCTTACCTGGTCGTCAAGAAGGTCAAGGCTTCGAGCGACGAGCGCGCGTTGTGGCACGAGGCCACCACTTCCCCTGATCTTCGCTAGGTTTAGCGAGACGGGGCCCTAGCTCAACTGGCAGAGCACCGCCTTTGCAAGGCGGGGGTTAGGGGTTCAAGTCCCCTGGGCTCCACTTTCAACTGAGGTTCAACGGTTCGACATCTCTCGTTGAGAGTGTTCCGGCCGTGTTCATCGATCATGGCGGGCGTGCGCTCGCCGTTTCACGGGGGACCGGGCTCGCCGGGTCTTTACTGATAGCCGGCGGTGGGTTCACCGCCAGGGCTCTTCCATCCGCTTCGGTCGTCCGGCACGCGCAGGCCGGGCTCGTCTGCGTCTACAGCGGCCTCGTCCTGCTGCTGCTCGCCTGGTGGTGGTACGGCCGGGTGACCAGGAGCACACGGGACGACAGGTGGACGCTGGGGCGGTGGAGCGCGCCGCTCACCGGCGCGCCCGTCGCAGAGGGCCTGTGGCGCGTTGCCGGCCTGCTGGCCGTCGGGATCATCGCGGCGCTGGTCTGGGCGCACAGGGACCGTCTGGGGCCGGTCTACGGGCTGGGCATCGTGCTCCTCGCCGTGGTCTTCTTCGGTCCCGCGATCCGCCCCTGGTACGTCGTCTGGGGTCTGGTGCCGCTGGCGGCCCTCGGGGTTCTGCTCGGAGCCGCCGTCTTCCTCGCCGTCCGGATGACGGCCGTACCCCGGGTGGTTGTCCGATGAGAATTCGCTGGTGGATGGTCGCGCTCGCCGCGCTCGCGGTCGAGGTCTTCACGGTCACCGTTCCGACGTTCCGCAACTTCTTCGACCTCGGCGTCTACCAGGGCGCCGTCCATCACTGGCTGGTCGACGGCGGTGACCTGTACAAGTACCGCTACCACGGCACGGTGTACGGCTTCACCTATCCGCCGTTCGCCGCGATGGTGATGGGCCCGCTGGCGTTCCTCTCGTGGCCGGTCGCGGTGGCCGCCTGGATCACCGGCAACGTGATCTGCCTCGTGTTGCTGCTGCACTGGTTCCTGCCGGAGAACCTGAGCCGGAACCTCAAGATCGGTGCCCTCGCTCTCCTGGCCCTGTTCCTCTTCGAGCCGGTACGGGACACGTTCAGCTACGCCCAGGTCAACCTCTTCCTGCTGCTGCTCGTCGTGGCCGGGTTGCGATACCCGCGCTGGGCCGGCGTCGGCATCGGCCTGGCCGCCGCGATCAAACTGACCCCGGCCGTCTTCATCGGCTACCTGCTGCTGAGCCGGCAGTACCGGGCCGCGGCCGTGGCAGCCGGCACCGCCGTCGGGGCGACCGCCATCGCCGCGATCCTGGCGCCGCATCTGTCCCGGACGTTCTGGACCGAGGCGCTCTGGGACACCAACCGGGTCGGGCACACGTACATCGTCTCCAACCAGTCGCTGCGGGGCGTCGTCGATCGTCTGGAGGCGTCGTCGCCCTGGTGGCTGCTCTCGGTGGCGCTGGTCGTCGTGTGCTGGGCCTGGTGGGTCCGCAAGCACGGCGCTGCCGACCCGGCGGCTGCGCTCGCGCTCACCGGCCTGCTCTCCTGCCTGATCAGCCCGATCAGCTGGGTGCATCACCTCGTGTGGCTGCTGCCGGCGTTCTTCCTGCTCCTGGACCGGTCGATCGGGAACCCGAAGAGGCTCGGCGTGCTGGCGGCGCTTTACGTGGTGATGTGCAGCAGCCTGCCGTGGCTCTGGTGGGACCGCCCGATCGGATGGGACGTCTTCCTCGGCGTGAACGCCTACGTCTGGGTCACGCTGGCACTGGGTGGCCTCCTGGTGACGTCGTCGGTGAGAGCGGGTCGCCTGCCCGAGCCGGCCTTTGATTCACTATCGCCGTGAGACGCCGCTCCGCCCTCCTCCTGCTCGCCGTCGCCGGTCTGGCCGGTTGTTCCGGCGCGGGCACCGACGAGCCCGATGTCACCGCTTCGGCGGTGCCGGCCGCCGACCTGATCTGGCCGCTGCGCGACGCCGGTCTGTCGTCGGGTTTCTGCTTCACGCTGGTCCGCGATCTCAAGCCGAATCAGGTGATCGAACGGCTCGGCGGCAAGGAGCTGGAACGCGTCGAGTGGCATCAGCTGGTCGGTCCCGGTGACGGCGAGGTGGACGCGTCGCAGCGCTACTTCGTCGGTCTGGCGCGGATCGGCGACTGGACGCTGATCGCCGAGGACGCCGGCGATCTCGGGGTGACCGAGGAGATCGTGCGACCGCTGTCCGAGGGACGCAGCCTGCTCGCCTATCGCAGCGACGCCGGGCGGCGGGGACGGCTCCTGGTGCTCGAGGACGGGCAGGTGCTGCTCGACTTCGATTCGCAGACCCCGGAGCGGTGGGGCGGGAGCCGGCCGGGCGACTTCGTGCCGGCCATGCGGGCGGCGGGCCTTCTCGGCGGTACGGACGTGACGGAGCCCACCGGACCCGCGTTGTCCTTCCTCACGGCGCAGACCGGTGTCGCACTGACCCGCGAACAGCTCACCGGCCGGACATATGTGCTGGTCACCGTTCCGAAGCGATAGATGGCCATTTGCACCCACTTGAAATCCACATGGGAGTGAATGAGTTCTGCGCGGGACAGCTCCGGCGGTTAGCCTGCGATTCGTGGAAGAACGAAGACGGGCCGCTGCCGTGATCGTGCGGGAGGGCCGTGTGCTGATGGTGCACGAGCGCAGCCGGCGATCCGGTGGCGGCGAGTGGTGGACCCTGCCGGGCGGCGGTCTGCGCCCCGGCGAGTCGGCCGAGGAAGCGGTGCGCCGCGAGGTCTTCGAGGAGACCGGGCTCGTGGTCAGCGATGCGCGCTACGTGCTGGAGATGCCGTACCCGACCGGGATGACGTCGGTCTTCACGGTGACGGTGGCGGACGGCGAGCCACGGGTCGGTCACGACGACGGGTCCGGGCCGGTGCAGCTCGGCGTCGACTGGCTACCGGTCCCCGAGCTGCCGATCGAGTCGAACGGGGTGCCGGTGCCACCGCTCATGGTGGTGCTGCCGACCCTCGCCGATCACGCGGACGGTGTCACGTCGGCCGAGGGCTCGAGGACCGGGTCCGCGGCGGGCGTGGGAGCGGGGACGGCCGCGGGCGTCGGCGCCGGGACGAACGGCGCGGCGAGCACGCGCAGGCGCTCCACGACGAAGTAGGTCCCGGCCGCGGCGTAACCCGGGACGAGAACACATCCGAGGATCTGCACCGGCCGGGATCCGATGCCGATCAGCACGGTGGCGCTGATCGCCCAGCAGGCGAGCAGTACCGCGTTGACGGTGTCGTGCCGGCCCCAGCCCCGGGTGCGGCGGCGGGCCTGGCGCTGGATCTCGACGACGAGAGCGTGCGCCATCCCGGCCGCGAGCAGGCCGAGCAACAGGGTCGCGAAAATCGAGCGATGGTCACCCGCGACGGCGACCAGGGCAGTGGCACCGGTGAGCAGGGCGAGGCCACTCACGGTCCCGACGCGTGCACTCCGACGGTCCTTCACACCAACTGAAGGTCGGCAAGATCCGCCGCCATCTGAGGAGTCTCGGCCCCCGCTGGTGGATCAGCCACGGACGCGGGCAAGGATGACGGACATGATGGGAAGTCTGCAGACCGAATCCGCACAGTCACGGCTCGACCTGCTCGCCCCACCGGTGGCGAAGGCCCTCGAAGTCTGGCCGGTCGAGGCGCCGATCGACGCTGACCAGGTGCTGGTCGCCCCGATCGACGCGAGCCTCGCCGACACGGCCGCCTTCTGTGAGGCGTACGGCGTGGGTCTCGCGGAGTCGGCGAACTGCGTGATCGTCGCCGGCCGCCGTGGCGACGTCACCAAGTACGCCGCCTGCGTCGTGCTGGCCACCACCCGCGCCGACGTGAACGGGGTCATCCGCAAGTACCTGGACGTCCGCAAGGCGAGCTTCGCGCCGATGGACGACGCTGTGGCGCTGACCGGAATGGAATACGGCGGCATCACCCCGATCGGCCTGCCCGCCTCATGGCCCATCCTGGTCGACTCCCGGGTGGTCGCCACCCCGCACGTGATCATCGGATCCGGCGTCCGGAACAGCAAGATCGCGATCGCCGGGCCGGCCCTCGGCGCGCTGCCCGGCGCCGCAGTGATCGAGGGCCTGGCCAGAGAAGCATGATGAATGTCGATGTCGTTTCACGTGAAACGACATCGACCGGTGTCAGGCGGAGGCTTCGGCCGCCTCGCGACGGGCGATCTCCTCGAACGCGGCCAGCAGGGTCGGCGTCTCCTGCGCGCCCTGGATCACGAACTTCCCGTCGATCACGAGCGTCGGGACGCCGGTGATGCCGAACTCCTGCGCAGCGGCGAGGTCGGTCCGCACGGCGGCCTCCCCGGCACCGGACTCCAGGTAGTCCAGCGCGGCGTCGCCGTCCAGCCCGATGTAGGACGCGAGGGCGGCCAGCGCGCCGGGCGCGCCGATGTCGACGCCGTCGGTGAAGTGGGCGACGTGCAGCGCGTCGAGCATGTCGGCCTGACGATCCTGAGTCTGCGCCCAGGCGACCAGCCGGTGTGCCGCGAACGAGTCGGCGGCCACCACCCGATCGAAGTTCAGCGTGAGCCCTTCACCCGCGGCGATCGCGGTCACCTGAGCGAAGATCTGCTCGGCGTGCTCCTCCGGTCCGCCGACCTTCTCGGTCATCGGCACCGGGTCGGGGTCCAGCTGGTACGCCCGGTAGGTGACGGTGACGTCGCCGCCCGCAGCGGTCACGGCGTTCTCCAGCCGCCGCTTCCCGATGTAGCACCACGGGCAGACCACGTCGGACCAGACCTGGATGTCCACATCACTCCTGCGGGGAAGAGGCGACCTGGCGCTTGAGCCGGGCCAGGATCGCGGTGCCGCCGCGGATCCGCAGCGGGCTGATCGCCTGGGCGAGACCCATCCGGGCATAGAGATCGTCCGGTACGGCGAGGATCTCGTCGGCGCTCGCCCCGGCCAGGCCCTCGGCCAGGATGCCGGCGAAGGCGCGGGTGGTCGGCGCCTCCGGCGGGCAGTCGAAGTGGGTCACCACCGTGCGGTCCGGCTGCACGACGGCCTTCAGGAAGAACTGCGTCTGGCACTCCGGCACCTGTTCCATGCCGTCATGCCCGGACAACGACTCGGGCAGCGGCGGCACGGCGTCCGCGAACTCCAGCAGCATCTCCAGGACCACCTCGCGCGGGGCGGAGGCGAACTCGTCGACGATCTCGGCGAGCTTCGGCGGCATGTCAGTCACAGGACCGACCCTACGCGGCCTCAGGCGGCTGCCGAGGTCGGCAGGAGAGCGATGTCACTGAGGCTCAGGATGCCGACGACCTTGCGGTCCGCGTCGCAGACCAGCAGGCGGCGGACGCCCCTCGTACGCATGGCGTGCACCGCATCGTCGACGGTGGCGCTCTGCTCGACCATGAGCAGTTCCCGGGTGGCGATCTCGCCGAGCGTCGTGGTCGCCGGGGACAGGTGCTCGGCCACGGCCCGGACGACGATGTCGCGGTCCGTCACGATCCCGGCCATCGTCGGCCCGCGCGTCACCACGACATCGCCGATGCCTCGATCGCGCATCGCCTGTGCGGCCTCGTCGAGTGGGGTGTCCTCGGGCAGGTAGACGACCTGCCGCGTCATCGCGTCCGCGACAGACCTGACCATGTCCTTCCGCCCCCTCTGCAGCCGCATCGATGCGTGCTTACCCGGCCGCTGCGGTGATTACACCGGCGATGTCCACGAGAGGGACCTCCTGTCGGGTTCCGGCGATCCGGTCGCGCAGTTCGGCGTACCCCTCGGAGAGACGGCGCCCGACCACGACGGCCCGGGGAATGCCGATCAGCTCGGCATCGGTGAATTTCACGCCGGCCGACACGTTGGGCCGGTCGTCGACGAGCACCCGCAGACCGGCCCGGGCCAGAGTGGCGCCGAGGGTCAGAGCGGCCTCGACCTGACCGTCCTTGCCGGCCGCGACGACGTGCACGTCCGCCGGCGCGACCGCTGCCGGCCAGACCAGGCCGCGCTCGTCGTGGTGCTGCTCGGCGATCGCTGCCACACCCCGGGACAGGCCGATGCCGTAACTGCCCATCGTCGGCCGGACCGGCTTGCCGTCGGCGCCGAGCACGTCGACCTTGAACGCGTCGGTGTAGCGCCGGCCGAGCTGGAAGATGTGCCCGATCTCGATGCCGCGCCGGATCGTGAGCTCGCCGCCGGAGCAGGCCGGGCAGGGGTCGCCGGCACGCACCTCGGCCGCCTCGATCGTCCCGTCCGGTGTGAAGTCGCGTCCCGCCACCACACCGGTGGCGTGCCGGCCGGGCTCGTTCGCGCCGGTCAGCCAGGCGGTGCCGGTGGTGACACGGGGGTCGGCCAGGTAGCGGATCTTGATGCCCTGCGGGCCGATGTAGCCCTTCACCAGGTCGGGCCGGGAGGCGAAGTCGTCGAACATGGTCACGGTGGCCGGGGCGAGCGCGGCTTCCAGGCGCTTGAGGTCCACCTCCCGGTCACCGGGGACGCCGATCGCGAGCAACTCGGATTCGCCGCCGGGGTGGTGGACCGTCACGACGACGTTCTTCAACGTGTCCGCCGCGGTCCAGTCCGCGCGGCCGTCCAGCCGTGCGGCGTTGGCGTGGTCGACGAGGGAGGCGATCGTCGGAGTGTCCGGGGTGTCGTGCACCGTGAGCGGCGTTCCGGACATCGCCGATGTGACAGCGCGAGTGGTCACCGCCTCGGTGTTGGCGGCATAGGAACACGACGTGCAGCCGACGAACGTGTCCTCGCCCACCTCCGATGTGGCGAGGAACTCCTCGGACGCGGAACCGCCCATCGCGCCGGACATCGCCGAGACGATCGTGTGCTCCAGACCCAGACGTTCGAAGATCTTCTGGTACGCGACGCGCATCCGCTGATACGCCTCCACCAGACCGGCGTCGGACAGATCGAACGAGTAGGCGTCCTTCATCAGGAATTCGCGGCCGCGCAGCAGTCCACCCCGCGGGCGGGCCTCGTCCCGGAACTTCGTCTGCACCTGGAAGAGCACCAGCGGGAAGTCCCGGTACGACCCGGTCATGTCCTGCACGAGCAGCGTGAACATCTCCTCGTGGGTCGGTGCCAGGAGATGGTCGGCGCCACGCCGGTCCTTCAGCGTGAACAGGTCCTCGCCGTACTCGGTCCAGCGGTTGCTCGTCTCGTAGGGCTCGCGCGGCAGCAGCGCGGGGAAGGAGACCTCCTGCGCGCCCGCCTCGATCATCTCTTCGCGGACCACGGCGGTGACCCGGTCGAGGACGAGCTTGCCGAGGGGTAGCCAGGTGTAGCCGCCCGCCGCCGCGCGGCGGATGAAACCGGCGCGCAGGAGGAGCCGGTGACTCGGCGCCTCCGCGTCCGCCGGCTCCTCGCGCAGGGTCTTGAGCAGCAAGGTGGACATCCGGAGCAGCATGGTGACGAAGCCTAGAGAAACGGCGTCCCGCAAGCACCTGGATTGCCTCGTGTCGGCAGCGTCACGTAGACGAGGAGTCCCCTCACGGTGAAAAACTTGCTCAGTAGGCAAGCTGAACAGCCGTTAGGGGGCATGAATGGCCTGGCGCAGCTTCGTAGCCATGGGGGACAGCTTCACCGAGGGTATGTCGGACGCATACCCCGACGGGTCCTATCGGGGGTGGGCCGATCTGGTCGCCACCCGACTCGCGGTCGACTCCGGCCCCGACTTCCGGTACGCGAACCTGGCGATTCGCGGCCGCCTGCTCGACCAGGTCCTGGCCGAGCAGCTCGAACCGACCCTGGAGATGCGACCGGACCTGGTCAGCTTCGCGGCCGGCGGCAACGACATCCTGCGGCCGAAAGCCGACGCGGCGGCACTCGTCGCCCGGATCGAGCCGGTGATCGCGCGGGTCCGGGCCACCGGCGCCGACGTGATCCTCTTCCGGTTCGCGGACGTCGCCGCCCACATCCCGGGCGGCCAGCGGATGATCGGCGCCCGGGCGGCGGCACTCAACGACGGGACCCGGGAGATCGCCGAGCGGCACGGCGCGCATCTGATCGACCTCTTCGGCGACCAGGCGTACCGGCACCCGACGATGTGGAGCGACGATCGGCTCCACCTCTCCGAACTGGGTCACCGCCGGGTCGCCGGGCACGTCCTGAACGCGCTCGGTGTCGGCGTCGAGGAGGACTGGATGCTGGTTCCGCCGGTGCCGCAGCCCACGCCGTGGCGGCTGGCCCGCAGCGCGGATCTGCGGTGGGCACGGCGGCATCTGGCGCCCTGGGTGGGCCGGCATCTGCGCGGACAGTCGTCCGGCGACCTGGTCACCGCCAAGCGTCCGCTGCTGGCCCCGGTGAGCGAGTAGAGCCTTCAGTCCGGTTCAGGGCGGAGGGCGGGCGGTTGGATGGGAGAGGACTAGCGTTACTGCCATGTCCGTTGCGAACGATCCGGCGCAGGCGCTTCAGGCGTACGCGCATCCCGAGAAACTGGTCACCACCGAGTGGCTCGCCGAAAACCTGGAAACGCCCGGCCTGGTCGTCGTCGAATCGGACGAGGACGTGCTGCTCTACGACACCGGCCACATCCCGGGCGCCGTGAAGGTCGACTGGCATCTCGAGCTGAACGACCAGCTCACCCGCGACTACCTCGATCCGGCCGCCTTCGCCGCGATGTGCGAGGCCAAGGGCATCGGCCGGGACGACACGATCGTCTTCTACGGCGACAACTTCAACTGGTGGGCGGCGTACGCGCTCTGGGTCTTCAGCCTCTTCGGGCACCGTGACGTGCGCCTGCTCGACGGCGGCCGGCAGAAGTGGGCGGCCGAGGGGCGTCCGCTGACCCGCGACAAGACGACCCGGGCCAAGGCCGACTACCCGGTGCCGGTCCGCAACGACGCGGAGATCCGGGCCTTCCGCGACCAGGTGATGGGTCACATCGCCACCGGCCGTCCGCTCGTCGACGTCCGCTCACCGCAGGAGTACACCGGCGAGCTGACCCACATGGCGGCGTACCCGCAGGAGGGCGCGCTGCGCGGCGGTCACATCCCGGGCGCGGTCAGCAAGCCGTGGAAGTCGGCGGCCAACGACGACGGCACCTTCAAGGCGCACGACGATCTCGTCAAGATCTACCAGGACGAGCTGGGCCTGGAGTCGGCCGACGACATCATCGCGTACTGCCGGATCGGCGAGCGGTCGTCGCACACCTGGTTCGTGCTGCGTCACCTGCTCGGATATCCGCAGGTCCGCAACTACGACGGCTCCTGGACCGAGTGGGGCAACCTGGTCCGGGCGCCGATCGCCCGCGGCGGCGAGCCGGGCGGCCTGAGCTGACGAGCCAGGACGGCTTTTAGTCCTTTCCAGGGTTGGTGGGTGGGGCGGTCGGACGGCGGGCGGGCCCTGATTCGTCGGTGCCGCCCGGTAGCGTGCTCGATCGTGAGCAACACGTTCCAGGTCGATCTCCGAGGGATCGTCGATCTCCTCAGCCACCACCTCTACGCGAGCCCGCGCGTCTATGTCCGCGAGCTCCTCCAGAACGCGGTCGACGCGATCACCGCGGTCGGTCCGGAGCATCCCGGCAGGGTCGAGATCTCCACCGGGGACGCGTTACGCATCAGCGACAACGGCATCGGCCTCACCGAGGCGCAGGTGCACGAACTGCTCGCGACGATCGGCCGCAGCTCCAAGCGGGACGAGCTCGGCTTCGCCCGTCACCAGTTCCTCGGCCAGTTCGGCATCGGCCTGCTCTCCTGCTTCATGGTCGCCGACGAGATCCGGGTGCACACCCGCCGGGGCGACGCGCCGCCGGTCCTCTGGACCGGTCACGCCGACGGCAGCTACGAGGTCGGTCCCGGCGAGGAGCGCGAGCCGGGCACCACTGTCACCCTTCTGCCGCGCCGCGGCTCCGAGCATTTCCTTTCTCGTACGACGGTGACCGAGCTCGCCGGCCTCTACGGCTCGCTGCTTCCGGTCGCCGTGACGGTCGACGGCAGCCCGGTGACCGGTGGCGTCCTGCCCTGGGACCGGCCGCAGTCCGACCGCCTGGCCTACGCGGAGGAGGTGCTCGGCTTCCGCCCGTTCGACGTGATCGATCTGAACGTCCCGGCATCCGGCCTCAGCGGCGCCGCGTTCGTGCTGCCCACCCCGGTCAACCCGGCCAGCCGCGGCGGCCACCGGGTCTACCTCAAGCGCATGCTGCTCTCGGAGCACGTCGAGGGCCTGCTCCCGGAGTGGGCGTTCTTCGCCCGCTGCGTGGTCGACAGCAGTGAGCTGCGGCCGACAGCGAGCCGTGAGGCGCTCTACGACGACGGCCAGCTGGCCGAGACCCGGGACGCCATCGCCGACCAGCTGCGCGGCTGGCTGGCCCGGCTCGCCACCACCGACCCGCGCCGCCTCGGCGAGTTCCTGCGCATCCACCACCTCGGCGTGAAGGCGCTGGCGCTGCACGACGACGAGATGCTGCGCCTGGTCGAGCAGTGGTACCCACTGCAGACCAACATGGGCGAGATCACC
Organism: Actinoplanes sp. OR16; assembly: GCF_004001265.1. Taxonomy (GTDB): domain Bacteria; phylum Actinomycetota; class Actinomycetes; order Mycobacteriales; family Micromonosporaceae; genus Actinoplanes. The sequence continues at coordinate 2,321,676 of NZ_AP019371.1, forward strand.
CTGGCCGAGTTCCGCGCCCGGCACGGCGTGCTGCGCTACGCCGCCACCGACGACGAGTTCCGGCAGCTGGCCGCGGTCGCCGCAGCCCAGGACCTGGCCCTGATCAACGGTGGCTACGTCTACGACGCCGACCTGATCGAGCGGCTCGCCGCGCTCGACCCCGACGTCCGTGCCGAGCGGCTCGACCCGTCCGACCTGGCCACCCGGTTCCTGCCGGTGGAGGCCGAGGCCGAGCTGCGGCTGCGCCCGTTCCTGGCGGCCGCCCAGCGCCGCCTGGACCGGCTCGGCTGCGAGGTCGTGGTGCGCGCGTTCGACCCGGTCACGCTCCCCTCGCTCTACCTGGTCAGCCGGGCGGCGGCGTTCCACGAGGAGTTCACCGCGGGCCGGTCGCAGGCCGACGACCTCTGGGGCGGCGTGCTGGACGCGCTGTCGTCGACGGTGCCGACCGACCGCCCGCAGCTGGTCCTGAACCACCGCAATCCGCTGGTCCGGCGGATCGCCGCGCTCGGTGACGCGGAGCTGGCCGGTCTGGCGGTCGAGTCGCTCTACGGCCAGGCGCTGATGCTCGGCCACCACCCGATCCGGCCGAACGACGCGGCCCTGCTGACCACGTCGCTGCTCGGTCTGCTGGACCGTGCCGTGCCCGGGGAGGACTGAGAGATGAAGACCGCCGAAGAACTCTGGAACCTGCTGCACCAGGCGCACGAGCTGCCCTACGGCGCGGCCCAGATCGCGCTGGTCGAGCAGGTGCTGCGGCACGTCGACACGGCCGGCGACCCGGCGCTCGCGTTCTACTCCCGCCTGCTGGCCACCACGGCGTACATGTACGGCGGCGAGCCGGTGAAGTCGTTCCCCACGTTCTCGTGGTGCGTGGCCGATTTCGATCGCAAGCCCGCGCCGTACCACGAACGCTGGACGCACAATCTGCTCTGGCTCTTCAAGAACATGGTCAGCATGCTCACCAAGTTCCCGGAGATCCCGCTCGCCCGGACCTACGCGGTCCTCGACGACATGGAGCGGCGTTACCGGGAGCACGGCCAGGGCATGCAGGCCGTCTACAAGCACCGCTACCTCGTCGCCGAGCACGTCGGCCAGACCGAGGAGGCGCAGGCCTGGTTCGACAAGTGGCAGGCCGCACCCCGGGACGAGCTCTCCGACTGCGCCGGCTGCGACCCGACCTCGCTGGCCCACCACCTGATCGGCAAGGGCCGGTTCGCCGAGGCGGTCGAGCTGTCCGAGCCGGTCCTCACCGGCGATCTGTCCTGCAACGAGCAGCCGCAGAGCATCCTGAGCGAGCTGATGGTGGCCTACCTGCGGTCCGGCCACCCGGCCGAGGCGGCGGACGCCCACCGCCGGTCGTACCTGGTCGAGCGCAACAACCTGGCCGACCTCGGTGGCATCGGCGATCACATCTCGTTCTGCGCCCGGACCGGCAACGAGCACCGCGGCCTGGAGATCCTGCAGCGGCACATCGACTGGCTCGACCGCGCACCCTCGCCGTCGTCGGCGATGTGGTTCGCGGCGTCCTCGGCGCAGCTGCTGCGCCGGATCACCGAGCGGGGCCACGGCGACGCGGTGATCCGCCGCAGCGGCAAGCCGGACATCACCGCGGCCGAGTTGGCCGGGGAGCTGTCGGCCTTCGCCACCGAGACGGCGTCCCGCTTCGACGCCCGCAACGGCACCTCCCACCAGAGCGAGTCGGTCCGGCGCGAGCTGGACGCCCAGCCGTACGAGACGGCCGTCCAGCTCTCCGCGACCGCCCGGCCCGCCCCGACCGGCCCGGTCGTCGTGCCGCCCGCGCCGGTCGAAGCCGTCCCGGAGCCGCCCGCCGCGATCCCTGCCGAGGCGAGCCTGGCCGAGCTGCTCGACCTGGCCGAGCGCTATCGCGACGAGGACCGGGATGCCGCGTTCGACGAGGTGGTGGACGCGATCGGCGAGCGCTTCGGCATGCCGGAGGAACCGCTGCTCGCGGCCCGGCTGTGGGCGCTGCGGGGTTACCGCCTGCCGGATGACGCGCACGCCGAGACGATCCTCGTCTGGGAGACGGCGGCCGAGCTCTTCACCGCTGCCGGCGAGACCGGTGAGGCGATCTCGATGCGTGCCCGGATCGCTGCCGAGCGGCTCAACCTCGGTGATGAGGGGGGAGTCGTCGAGGCGGTCCGGGCCGACGCGGAACACCAGGATCAGCACGGCGACGCGGCGCAACGGGCGAGCGCCTGGCTGCGTCTGTCCAATGTGCTTCTCCAGCTGGACCGGCTCGACGAGGCCACGGTCGCGGGTGACCGGGCCGACGAGTGTGCCGCCGAGTCGGGCGACCCGCGCCGGGTGGCCTATCACGCCCGGATGCGGGCCCGGCTTCTAGCCATGACGCATCGGCACGAGGAAGCGGTCGCCGCTGCCCGATCCGCGTGGCAGTTCTACCGCGAGAACGGGCCGGCCGGGATGAGTGCCGACGCGGCGATGGTCTTCGGTCAGCTCACCGAGGACCCGGCCGAGGCGCTCGCCGCGTTCGACGAGGTCCTGTCCATCGGGCTGCCGGGCGCCGAGTTCGCCGTCCGGATTCAGCGCGGCCGGGCGCTGATGCGGCTCGATCGGGCCGGCGAGGCGATCGGTGACCTGGCCGAGGCCGTGGCGCTCAGCGCCGAGCAGGGGCAGGACGAGACCGGGGTGTTCGCCCGGCACGAGCTGGCCCAGGCCTACCGGATGACCGGCCGCACGGCCGAGGCGATCGAGGTGGCCGAGGAGGCGCTGCTCGGCTACGAGCGGTTCGAGGCGCAGGAGCGTGCCGACGACTGCCGGTTCCTGCTGGCCGGGCTCTATGAGGCGTTCGGCGACCGGAACCGCGCACTGGCCGGTTACCGCGACCTGATCGAGCGGCTCGCCGACAACCCGGCCGGCCGCGGGCAGATCGGTGAGCGAGCCGGTCAGCTGCTCTACGACATGGACCGGGACAGTGAGGCCGCGCTGACGTTCCTGGCCTCGGCCGAGTCGCTGCGTGAGGCCGGTGACCTCCCCGGCGAGCTGCGGTTGCTGCGCCGCCGGCTGATGGCGCTGAACTACGCCGACGAGACGCCGGCCGCCGAGGAGCTGATCGGCCTGTTCGCTCGCCGCTACGCGGAGCTGCCGGAGGAGCTGGCCGCCCACCCGGGCATGATCTGGGAACAGTCGATCTTCGCCTTCGAGGTCGGCAACCTGCTGATGCGCCGGGGGCGCTTCGGCGAGGCGGTGCCGCATCTGCGGGACGCCCCGGACCGGCTGCGCGAGATCGAGGCGATCGACGACGCCGATCGAGTGACGAACATGCTCGCTGAGGCGTTGCTCCGGTCGGGGTCGGCGAAGGAGGCGGAGGAGATGCTCGACAAGTTGCTGGCCGGGCTGCGTCCGGACTCCCCGGCCAGGGAAACGGCGTTGGGCCTTCGCGACGAGGCGCGGGAGCCCTCCTGACGGTCGCGCCTCCGAAAAAGGGCTGAACGACCGTTAAGGGAAGGCTTGACGCCGGGTTACAGTGGCCAGGTGACGACGGTAGAACAACGGCACCGGACCACCCCTCCGGCGCCTCGGCGGCGTTCTCGCCGCGACGAGATTCTGGAGATCGCGGTCGACCTGTTCGCCTCCCGCGGTTATCACGGCGTGTCGATGGACGACATCGGCTCGGCCGCCGGCGTCACCGGGCCCGCCCTCTACCACCACTTCGCCGGCAAGGAAGCGATGCTGGTCGCCGCGTTGATCCCGGTCAGCGAGGGCCTGCTGGAGGGTGGCCGCGAGCGCGTGGCCCGGCACCCGGACGACGCCGAGGCCGCCCTCGCCGATCTGATCGACTTCCACGTCGACTTCGCGCTGGCCAACCCCGCGGTGATCGCGCTGCACCTGCATGAGCTCGACCGGCTTCCCGACGAGCCGCGCCGGCAGATCCGCCGGCTGCAGAGGCTCTATGTCGAGGAGTGGGTGGCGGTGCTCTCCCGGGTGCGGCCCGAGCTGGCGGCGCCGGAGGCGCGGGTGCTGGCTCACGCCGCGTTCGGCTTGATGAACTCGACGCCGTTCCTCGGTGGCGAGGTGGAGCGCCGCCGCCGCGCCGACCTGCTGCGTGAGGCCACGATCCACGCGCTGGCCGGCCACTGACGACATAAGGAAACACACGACCGGGTGCCACCCCACCCCTAGGTGGTGTCCGGTCCGCGCCTCATGAGGGCCGACCCGCAAAGGAGCGGAATGATCGAGTCGTTGCTCATCGCGAACCGGGGAGAGATCGCCCGCAGGATCATCAGGACCGCCAAGCGGCTCGGGATCCGGACGATAGCGGTCCACTCGGACGTGGACGCCGGCATGCCGTTCGTCGCCGAGGCGGACGAGGCGGTCTGTGTCGGCCCGGCGAATCCGGCGCAGAGTTACCGCAATGCCGAGGCGATCCTGGCGGCCGCGAAGTCGACCGGTGCTCAGGCGATCCACCCCGGTTATGGGTTCCTCAGTGAGAACGCGGACTTCGCTCGTACGGTCGAAGCGAACGGCCTGGTGTGGGTCGGACCCGGCGCCGACGCGATCAGCGCGATGGGCGACAAGATCAATGCGCGCAACCTGATGGCCGCGGCCGGCGTGCCGGTCGCGCCCGGGTCGGCAGACCCGGCGGAGACCGTCGAGGACGCCCGCCGGGCGGCCGCGGAGATCGGCTTCCCGGTGATGGTGAAGGCCGCGGCGGGCGGCGGTGGCATGGGTATGGCCGTCGCGAACGACGAGGCCGAGCTGGCCAAGGAGTACGACAAGGTGCGCGCCTTCGCCGAGCGGATGTTCGGCGACGGCTCGGTGCTGATCGAGCGCTACTTCCCCCGGGTGCGCCACGTCGAGGTGCAGATTCTCGGCTTGGCCGACGGCCGGGTGGTGGCCCTCTCCGAGCGCGAGTGCTCGGTGCAGCGGCGCAACCAGAAGCTGGTCGAGGAGGCGCCGTCGCCGGCCGTGAGCCCCGAGCTGCGCGAGCGACTTCTGGCAGCAGCCGCAAAAGCGGGCGAAGCAGTCAACTATCGTAATGCGGGCACAGTGGAGTGTCTTCTCGACCCGTCCACGGGCGAGTTCTTCTTCCTGGAGATGAACACCCGGCTGCAGGTCGAGCACCCGATCACCGAGCTCATCCACGGGATCGACCTGGTCGAGGCGCAGCTGCGGATCGCGTCCGGCCTGGCCGTCGACCTCCCCAGTGGACAGAGCGGGCACGCGATCGAGCTGCGGATCAACGCGGAGGACCCGAAGCGGTTCTTCCCGGGTCCCGGCGCGATCACCACCTGGGTGGAGCCGTCCGGTGAGGGCGTCCGCGTCGACTCCGGTTATGCCGCGGGCACCACGGTCAGCCAGAACTACGACTCCCTGATGGCGAAACTGATCATCTTCGGCGCCGACCGGGAGGACGCGCTCGCGAAGGCCCGCACCGCGGTGGACGGTTTCGCGATCGCCGGGCCGAAGAACAACCTGCCGTTCTTCGCCGAGCTGCTGGAGAACCCGGAGTTCCTCTCCGGCGACTACGACACCGGCATCGTGGGGCGAATGCGATGACCTTCATCAGCATCCGCGAGGTCGCACCTCGCGACGGGCTGCAGAACGAGGATCCGGTCCCGGCCGAGGCGAAGGTCCGTCTGCTCGACGCGCTCAGCGACACCGGGGTGGGCCGGATCGAGGCGGTCTCGTTCGTGCACCCCAAGGCCATCCCGCAGATGGCCGACGCCGACGAGGTCTGGGCCGCGAGCCGGCACAACCCGGACGTCCGTTACTCCGCGCTGATCCCGAACACCCGGGGCGCGCAGCGGGCGATCGCGGCCGGCTTCCGCGAGATCGAGGTGGTCGTCTCGGCGAGCGACACCCACAACCGGCGCAACCTCAATCGGTCGACCGCAGAGTCGCTGGACGACATCGCCGCGCTGATCCCGCTGGTGCACGAGTCCGGCGCGACCCTCGAAGTGATCGTGGCGACCAGCTTCGGCTGCCCGTTCGAGGGTGACATCGACCCGGAGCGGGTGGCCGGCATCGTGGCTCGCGTCCGCGCCGACGGCGCTGACCGCATCGCCTTCGGGGACACCACCGGCATGGCGACTCCGCGCCGGGTGCGTGATCTCCTCTCCGTCGTACACCCGGACCTGCTGCATTTCCACAACACCCGCGGAACAGGGCTCGCCAACATCCTGACGGCTCTGGATCTCGGGGTGACTGAGTTCGACGCCAGCGCGGGCGGGCTGGGCGGTTGCCCGTACGCGCCGGGGGCTTCGGGGAATGTCGCCACCGAGGAGGTGGTGCACATGCTGCACGACATGGGCATCGACACCGGAATCGACCTCGATAGGTTGATTGAAGCCGCTGAGCTGGCTGAAAAGATCGTCGGCCGGCCTCTTCCTTCGGGTGTCCTGCGAGCAGGGCCGCGTAACCGGACCGTGTGAATTCTCGCGCCCATTCCAGCGACCATTTTTCCCGTTTTGTACGCGTGACCCCGGTTCCGTCTCGTCGTTACCAATACCGAGTGGCGAATATCGGCTGTTCCTGGTGAACAGGCGAATTGGCCGACGGTCGGCATCGACGACGAGGGGTGAACGAAATGACAGGCTGGGGGGTCGAGCGCGGAATGCGCGCGGCGTGCCGGTCCCTGTCGATCCCCCGTGGCGGCTCCCCGCTCATGCCGTCTCCGAGCCAGGAGGCGGAGCGGCGTCCGGAGCGCCGCGCTGGGCACATCGGTTCTCGGTGGGCCCTGCGTGCACTCGTCATCGGTGGCCTGGCCGGCGCGGCCTGGCTGCTCACCGGCACCGCCGCGCAGGCCGCGGACCACGACGGGGAGCCCGCCGGCTCGCTGTACGAGTCCGCGTCGCACAGTGTCGCGTCGGTTGCCGGCAACGAACCCTTGGTCGGTGAACTCCTGAAGGCGGCCGCCCAGCCGCTGGAGTCCGAATCCGCACCGAAACTCCACCGGCGGGTCGTGAAGTCGATCCTCACGACAGCGGAACGGATGCTGTCCGGGCCGGTGGAGGTGCCCGACGAGGTGATCTACGACGGATCCGCGTTCGACACGGACCTGCTCGATGAGGAGCCGCGCCGGAAGTCTGTTCCCTCGCGCACCAGCGACGGACCGGCGGACGACCGGACGCGACCCGAACCGGCAGAGGACGTCGCGGACACCGTGACCGAGCCGGAGCCGGACACCACTGCTTCCGCGGTGGCCGTCCCGCCCTCGGCCGGCAGCGCCGTGATTCCGCCCGCGGAACCCCGGGCAGCGCTGTCCATCTCAGCGGGCGCCAGCATCGAAGCCTCGCACGCGCCGCGCGCCGTACCGGCGGCGAAGCGTGCGAAGGCGGAGTCCCGGAACCACGTCCACCGTCGTGTCCCGGCCGCCCGGCCGGCTCCGGCGGAGACGGTCCGCAAGGAGAGGCCCGTCGACGACGGGCACACTCCGGCGCGGATGAATCTCGGGACCGTCAGCGGCATCCCGGCCAGCGGGCCGGGTGCGTCTCCGGAGGTCGGCCCGGCGGCCGTTCTTCCGGCTCGGATCGTGAACGGCGCGGTGGAAGGCCACCGGTTCCCGTTCGCTGCCGATGTCGAGGCCCGGCGCAACGACGCCGTGGCACCGACCGTCTCACCTGACTGACAGGCCTTGTCCCCGCCGGCACTTCGTCGAGCGGCTGGGCCACGATTCCCGACCCGCCTGCGTACAGGCGGCGAATCAATTCCGCTTCTCTTCGACGCCGACCACAGGGCGCTGAGTCGACCGCGGAGTCAGGGCTTCCCGGCAGGAAAACGAGCCAGGCACCGCTGCGCCCGAAAACAGGTTCCGGAACCACCTCAATTGAATATGCGGAAATTCCTTGCTGACCATTCGTGAAAGGCATTTCTTTCCAGATGAAGAAGACGTGGGTTCGTAAGACGCTCAGCATCGGCGTGCTCGCCGCCGGCGCCCTGCTGCTCGCCCCGGCCGCCGCCGCGCAGGCCGAGATCGACCAGTCCGGGTTCGGCAACGTCGGCCTGTGGAACGGCGAGCAGGTCGCCGTGCCGGTCGCCGTTCCGATCAACCAGGTCGGCAACGCGGACAGCCTGCTCGGCATCTCGCAGGCTTCCGGTGAGGGCCTCAACGTGATCGGTACCGGTCACAAGGGCAAGCGCGGTGGCTGGAACGACGGGATCGCCCAGCAGAGCGTCGGGAACTTCGGCATCGGGAACGGCAACCAGATCGCGGTTCCGATCGCCATCCCGATCAACCAGTGCGGCAACGCGACCAGCCTCGGCGGGATCTCCTACGCCGCCGCCGCGTGCACCAACGCGATCGGCGTCGACGGCCGCAAGAGCATCGTCGTGAAGAAGTCGATGAAGCGCGAGAGCTTCAACACCGACCGGAACCTGCTCGGCAACAACGCCGTCGGGAACCTCGCGCACAACCTGGCGCACGGCACCGGCGCCCAGGCCGGCCACACCGGTCTGATGCCGGGTCACGGCTTCATCCCGGGCGGCACCTTCGTGCCCGGCGGCCACGTCGGCAACGGTGTCGGTGGCGTCGGCGGCTTCGGCAACTTCGGCGTCTCGGGCAACCGTGGTGGCGACTGGGGCGGCATCCGCCAGACCAGCGTCGGCAACTTCGGTCTCGGCAACGGCAACCAGTACGCCGCGCCGATCACCATCCCGATCAACGTCTGCGGGAACTCGCTGTCCTTCCTCGGCGCTTCCTACAGCTCGGCGAGCTGCGCGAACGTCATCGGCGGCGACGTCAAGAAGGTCAAGGTCGTCAAGGGCCACAACCACGACGACGACGGCGACGTGGCCGGCGACGACGGCGGCTACGGTGACGAGGCTCCGGCCGACGACACCGGCGACGTCCGTGGCGACAACGGCTACGACAACGGCGGCGAGCTGCCGGACGACGCCGGTTACGGCGACGAGGCCCCGGCCGACGTGGCGGACGACGCGGGCTACGGCGACGAGGCTCCGGCCGACGTCGACGAGCCGGGCACCGCTGCGGACGCCGGCTACGGCGACGAGCTGCCGGACACCTACAGCAACACCAACGGTGGCCGTGCCTCCGAGAAGAGCACGCTGGGCCGTCTCACCGACCTCGGTGGCGTCCGCAGCGCGGGTCTCGGCGGCGGCCTGGGCCTGCTGAACACCCTGCGCTGATCCCATCGCAGTGAAACGAACGGGAGCTTCCACCGGAAGCTCCCGTTCGTCGTTGCCGCCGCTCGACCCGATGGGCTAGCCTAACGACCGTTAAGGTTCTAACGATCGTTAAGGGCGGCGATCCCGCCGGGATGCGGAGGAACGAATGGACGGCGACGCGCTCGCGGCGGCCCGCAAGCGTGTGCTGGCCGGCGGCGCCGAGAAGTACCACGCCGCCAACGCCGCCAAGGGCAAGCTGTTCGCCCGGGAGCGCATCACGCTGCTCGTCGACGAAGGCACGTTCGTCGAGGACGGCCTCTACGCCAACAGTCTCGCCGACGGCCTGCCCGCGGACGGTGTGATCACCGGATCCGCGCGGATCGACGGCCGGGACGTCTGCGTCATGGCGAACGACTCGACGGTCAAGGCGGGCTCGTGGGGCGCGCGCACGGTCGAGAAGATCGTCCGGATCATCGAGCGCGCCTATCGGGAGAGCGTCCCGATGGTCTACCTGGTCGACTCGGCCGGGGCAAGGATCACCGACCAGGTCGACCTCTTCCCCGGCCGCCGCGGCGCCGGCAAGATCTTCCACACCCAGGTCCGGGCGTCCGGCTCGATTCCGCAGGTCTGCGCCCTGTTCGGCCCGTCCGCAGCCGGTGGCGCCTACATCCCGGCCTTCTGCGACGTGGTCGCCATGGTCGAGGGCAACGCCAGCATGTACCTCGGATCCGACCGGATGGTCGAGATGGTCACCGGGGAGAAGACGACGCTCGAGGCGATGGGCGGCGCCCGCGTGCACTGCACCGAGTCCGGCGTCGGTCACTTCCTCTGCAAGACCGAGCGCGAGGCGCTCGACGTGGTGCGGACCTACCTGTCGTACCTCCCGGCGAACTGGACGCAGCAGCCGCCGGTGGCGTCCGCCGCGGATCCGGGCAAGGGAGATCTGGCGGCCTTGGTTCCGGCCAGCGAGCGCCAGGCCTTCGACATGCGCCGGTACGTCAAAGCGCTCGTCGACGAGAACTCATACTTCGAGATCCACGCGCTCTGGGCCCGGGAGTTGACCGTCGGGTTCGCCCGGCTGAACGGTGAGGTCGTCGGCGTCGTCGGCAACAACTCGATGTTCAAGGGCGGCGTGCTCTTCGTCGACTCGGCTGACAAGGCCGCCCGGTTCGTACAGCTCTGTGACGCCTTCAACGTCCCGCTGCTCTTCCTCTCCGACGTGCCCGGCTTCATGGTCGGCACGGCCGTGGAGAAGCAGGGCATCATCCGGCACGGCGCCAAGATGATCACGGCGATCTCGGAGGCCACCGTGCCGAAGATCTGCGTGGTGGTCCGCAAGGCGTACGGCGCCGGCCTCTACGCGATGGCCGGTCCCGGCTTCGACCCGGAAGCCACGATCGCCCTGCCCACGGCGAAGATCGCGGTGATGGGCGCCGAGGCGGCGGTGAACGCGGTCTACGCCAACAAGATCGCGGCGATCGAGGACCCGGAGGAACGGGCCGCCTTCGTCGCCGAGCGCCGCGCGGAGTACGAGCGCGACATCGACATCATGCGCCTCGCTAGCGAGCTCGTCGTCGACACCGTCGTCGAGCCGGCCGACCTGCGCGCCGAGCTGGTCCGGCGGTTCTCCGCCGCGCGGGGCAAGGACCGCGCGTTCTCCCGGCGCCGGCACGGCGTCACTCCTGTCTAGAGAGGCTGTGTCATGGTCGACTTCCGGCTCGGGGACGAGTACGAAGACCTGCGCGGGAGCGTGCGCGAGTTCGCCCGGGAGCAGATCGCCCCGGTCATCGCCGAACACTATGAGAAAGAGACCTTCCCGTACGAAATCGTGCGTCAAATGGGAAAGATGGGACTCTTCGGTCTCCCGTTCGACGAGAAGTACGGCGGCATGGGTGGCGACTACTTCGCTCTCTGCGTCGCGCTCGAAGAACTGGCCAGAGTGGACAGCTCGGTCGCGGTCACGCTGGAGGCGGCGGTCTCGCTCGGCGCCATGCCCATCTACCGGTACGGGACCGACGAGCAGAAGGAACGCTGGTTGCCCCGGCTGGTGAGCGGTGAGGCGCTGGCCGGTTTCGGTCTGACCGAGCCGGGCACCGGATCGGACGCGGGTGGCACCACGACCCGGGCGGTGCTCGACGAGTCGACCGGCGAATGGGTGATCAACGGGACGAAGGCGTTCATCACGAACTCCGGCACCGACATCACCTGCCTGGTCACGGTCATGGCGGTCACCGGCCAGAACCCGGACGGCTCCAAGGAGCTCTCCACGATCATCGTCCCGTCCGGCACGCCGGGCTTCACCGTGGCACCGCAGTATTCCAAGGTCGGCTGGTGCGCGTCGGACACGCACGAACTGTCCTTCGACGACGTGCGTGTGCCGGCCGCCAACCTGCTCGGCCGGCGGGGTCGTGGTCTCGCCCAGTTCCTGCGGATCCTCGACGAGGGCCGCATCGCGATCGCCGCCCTCGCCGTCGGCCTCGCCCAGGGCTGCGTCGACGAGTCCGTGGCGTACGCGAAACAGCGCACCGCGTTCGGCCGCCCGATCGGCGACAACCAGGCAGTCCAGTTCATGATCGCCGACATGGACCTGCGAGCCCACGTGGCCCGCCTCGGCTACTACGACGCCGCCTCCCGGATGCTGGCCGGCGAAGACTTCAAGCGCTACGCGGCGATCGCCAAGCTGAACGCCAGCAACGCGGCGATGGAGAACAGCCGCTACGCCACCCAGGTCCACGGCGGCTACGGCTTCATGAACGAGTCGGCGGTGGGCCGCTTCTACCGAGACGCCAAGATCCTGGAAGTGGGCGAGGGCACCTCCGAGGTCCAGCGTCTGCTGATCGCGCGCGGGCTCGGCCTCTGAGAACCGGTCAAGCGGCGGGCTGCGCGGTCTCCTCGCTCCCCGCCACCGCGCACGGGTTGACCGCGTCACGGATGGTGCGCAGCGACCCCAGCAGCTGATCCAGCTGCGCGGGCGGGAGCAGTCCGACGTACCACTGCTGGACGAGCTCGAGATGTCCCGGCAGCACCTCGTCGAGCCGCTGCTTGCCGGCATCGGTGATCACCGCATAGGAGCTGCGGCGGTCGCTCGCGCAGGCCTCCCGGCGTACGAGCCCACCGCGTTCCATCCGGTCGACGACCCGGGTGACGCCGCTGGTGGAGAGCGTGGTCTGACCGGCCAGGTCGGTCATCCGCAGGTGGTTGCCGGGCGAGCGGGCGAGGCGCATGAGCACCTCGAACTCGACGGGCGAGAGCCGGTGCTCGTCGAACTGTGCGGCCAGGCGGTTCATCAAACCCGTGTAGGCCTCGGCGAGCAGGCCGATCGCGGTGAGGCGGGGGTCGTCCAGGTCGGTGTTCACACGATCAACAGTAGCAGGCACTTGACAGGGGGAATATTGCAGCGCATATAGTTGCTCCGTCACACAAGCAACCCGCTCCGCTCGAGGTTCGAAAGAAGGAACAGTCATGACCGTCAGCACTCGTGAGTTCGAGGGTCTGCAGATCCCGGCCGCCGGCACCTACGAGCTGGACGCCGCTCACAAGCGGGTCGGCTTTGTGGTGAAGCACCTCATGGTCAGCAAGGTCCGCGGCCAGTTCGCCGAGGCCAGCGCGACCATCACCGTCGGGGAGAACCCGCTGGACTCCTCCGTCACCGCGTCGATCAAGACCGCGAGCGTGGAGACCGGTCAGGTAGACCGCGACAACCACCTGCGCACCGGCGACTTCTTCGAGGCCGAGAAGTACCCGACCATGGAGTACCGCAGCACCGGAGTGAAGTCGCATGCCGGCGCCGAGTTCATCCTCGACGGCGAGCTCACGATCAAGGGTGTGACCAAGCCGGTCGAGCTGGTCGTCGAGTTCGAGGGCGCCACCACCAGCCCCTATGGCCAGCACCTCTTCGGTTTCAGCGCGCACACCGAGATCGACCGTGAGGACTGGGGTCTCACCTACAACATGGCGCTCGAAAAGGGCGGCGTGATGATCGGCAAGAAGGTCAAGATCGAGATTGAGGGCGAGGCCATCCTGCAGCAGCCCGCTGCCTGATCCACGCTCCACGGAAACGCCGTCCGGGTTCCCGGGCGGCGTTTTCTGCTGTCTGGCGGTCACTCGTCCGGGATGGCAATGTGTACCGAGCGCAAGTGGTCGTTCACAGAGCGGTGATCGACGTCCGTTTCGTCCGCCTGCCGTCCCGGGAGGGCAACATGGGCAAGGATCTGGTGAACGCCGTCTTCTCGCCGCAGGATCGGGTGGCGTTCCGGCGCAAGCTCCGCGGCTGCCTCGACGTCCTGGGCAAGATGCTGGATGCGTCACCGTTCGAGGCGTCCGAGCCCATGACGGGCCTGGAGATCGAGATCAACCTGGTCGACGCGGACGCCGGCCCGAGCATGCGCAATCGGCGTGTGCTGGCGGATCTCGGCGACTCGCGCTTCCAGCCCGAACTCGGCAAGTTCAACATCGAGTTCAACGTTCCGCCACGGCTCATCGCAGGTCACGGGCTCGCCGATTACGAGCAGGACATTTTGGACGGTCTCCGCGCCGCCGCCGAATGTGCCCTCAAGAGCGAGAGCCGACTCGCGCTGATCGGCATGCTGCCCACCCTTCAGGCCAGCCATCTGGTGCCCGGCAACCTCTCCGTCGGTGAGCGCTTCTCCGCCCTGAACAACGAGATCGTCGCGGCCCGTGGCGACGACTTCCGGATCGACATCGACGGCGTCGAGCGGCTGCGCGTGACGAGCGATTCGATCGCGCCCGAGTCCGCGTGCACGAGCGTCCAATTCCACCTGCAGGTCTCGCCCGCGGACTTCCCGCGAGCATGGAACGCGAGCCAGGCGATTGCCGCGATCCAGGTGGCGTTGGGGGCGAATTCCCCCTATCTGTACGGGCGGAGGCTCTGGTCGGAGACCCGTATCGCATTCTTCGAACAGGCCACCGACGCCCGCCCGGACGAGTTCAAGGTTCAGGGAGTGCGCCCCCGGGTCTGGTTCGGGGAGCGCTGGATCGATTCGGTGCTGGACCTGTACGACGAGAACGTCCAGTTCTTCCCGCCCCTGCTCCCGGAGATCCACGACGAGGATCCGGCCGCCGTCCTGGAGTCCGGTGGCGTGCCCGGCCTGCACGAGCTGCGCCTGCACAACGGCACCGTCTACCGCTGGAACCGCCCGGTCTACGACATCGCGGACGGCCGCCCGCATCTCCGGGTGGAGAACCGTGTGCTGCCCTCCGGTCCCACCGTCATCGACCTGATGGCGAACGCCGCCTTCTACTTCGGTCTGGTCAGCGAACTGTCAGCGGCGCAGTCCCCGATCTGGGAGCGCCTGGACTTCGCCGACGCGGCCGCGAACTTCCAGGCCGGCGCCCGCCACGGCATCGCCGCGATGCTTCGCTGGCCGGGTCGCGGCGAGATCCCGGTCGTCGACCTGGTGCTCACCGACCTGCTGGAGAAGGCCCACGCCGGCCTCGACCGCTTCGGCGTCGACCCGGCCCAGCGAGACCGTCTCCTCGGCGTCATCGAGGACCGCTGCCGCCACCGCCGCAACGGCGCGACGTGGCAGACCGAAACAGTCTGCGCCGCCGAGCACCGAGGCTTGGACCGCGCCGCCTCAATCCGCCGGATGACCCAGCGTTACGTGGACCTCCAGCACCACAACACCCCGATCCATACCTGGCCGATAGAGCCCTGACCCCCGCTACTGCTCGGGGTCGGCGGGGTTGATCCTGGCGACCGTGGGGTTGGGCGGTGGCGGGGTGATGGTGGAGCGGGGTTCGGGCTTGTCGTTCTCGCCCTTGCGGGCGGGGGGTCGCTTCGCGGGATTGCGGCTGGGTCTGGCCGCGGCGGCGATCTCCGGGTCGAAAACGGGTGGAGCATCCTTTTTGGAGGGATCATCCTTCGGGGTCGCGGTCGCTCGGCCGGTCGCCTTGGTCGGCGGCTTGGCTGGGTTCGCCGGTGCCGGTGCCGGTGCCGGTGCCGAGGCCGGGGCCGGGGCCGGTGCTGTGGCCTTGGCCTTCGCAGGGTTCGCGGTTGCCGGGGCGGCAGGGGAGGCCGGCGGCGCCGAGGGTGGCGGGCCGGTGGGCTTCGGTGTCGGCAGAGGGGCGCTGATCGGCGTCGGCTCGGGACGCAGTGGTTGTCTCGGCGCCGGGGTCGGCTTGCGGCCCGATGCTGAGGACGCCTCTGGGCGGAACGCTTCCCGCTGCGCCTCGGACCTGGCCGAAGGCGACGTGATGCCCTCGTCTCCGGGGATGACCTGGTCGGCGGGCTGAGCCTGACCGGCGGGCTGGGTCAGGTCGGCCGTCGTGTCGGCGGAGGAGTGCGGATCCGCGTCGTCTCGGTGGGGCATGGGGACAGGGACCAGATCCGGGCGGTTCCGGCGGTTCTGCCGGCTCTTGGCGAGCGTCGTCGTCAGGGCGGACCCCGCCAAGCCGGAGAGTACGGCGTACGGCGCAATGAGATAAGCCGACTGAAGGGGGCCCATCGCCTCGGTCAGCTGAGGGGCGAGAAGCAGGAAGGAGAAGGCGACGAGCAGCGGGCCGACCGCTCCGGAGATGGCGGTGCCGAGACCGGTCTCGCCACGGGAGGCAGCGGGCCAGGCGGAGATCAGGCCGATCACGAAAGCGGCAGCGAGGGTCAGCAGGGCACTCGGCCAGTAGATTCCGCCGTACTGGATCGTCGGGCTCACCGCCGACTCGGCGAACTGCCAGCTGGTCAGGTACGTGGCGAAGTCCCGGCCGGTCACGAGCTCGGCGACCACGCCGGCGATCGCCAGGGCCCAGAGCCAGATCGCGGTGCCGATCAGGTTCGCCGCGACCGGTCCGGAGGAGACCGCCCAGAATGCGACGACCAGGCCCGCCAGCAGTCCGGCCAGGGCGTATCCACCCGCTACGAGCTGCGGGGACAGGGTGTCGGTCCGTACCGCCGAACGCGCCGGAAGCGCGACCAGCGCGACCGAGACGAGGGCGCCGATCGCGGACGCCGCCGCCAGGGCGAAACGCCACAGCGGCCGCCACCGGCCGGGCGGATCGGGGCGGAGGCGGCCGGCGATCACCGCGCCGAGAACCGTGGCGCTCGCGGTTATCCAGGTTGCCCAGCCGAGACTGCCGAGCCAGATGTCCTCGGCGCCGGTCGCTGTCGCCGGCCACACGAGAACGCCCAGGCCGTAGCCGAGGCCCAGCTGCGCGGCGCCTGCGCCGGCCGCGATTCCGGCCGCTGCGGCGGCCTGCGATGTCCAGCCCTTGTCGGCCATGCGGGGCACTGTACTGGTAGCCGCCGATGTCTGTGAAACGCCTGGCAAGGTTGCATTCAGCCGGAAAACCCCACGTGAGCCCAAGATTCGATACTTTGACGCTGCAGAGCGCGGTGAACTGGAGTGAAGGGAACCGGCGATGGCCGACGAACGCCCCCCGGAACGGGATGAGACCCGTCCGATGGAGCCGGTCGACGGTGAGCCGGCCGACGCGACCCGGGCGATGCCTGCCACCAGAGACGGACCGGATGCGGCACGTCAGGCGGAAACCCCACTCCGGAGCGCGACTGACGCCACGCGAATTCAGTCTTCCGAGGGTCCACGATCGGGTGACCGGGACGATGCGATCTGGACCGGGCGGGCCGAGGTGCGGCCGCCGCGACCGGGCACCGAGTTCTACGAAAGTGACTGGGCGGATGCCCGTCCGGAGGAATCGCAGGGCCGTTGGTGGGCGCCGATCGCGGTCGGCAGCGCCGCGCTGGTGCTGCTCGGCCTGCTCGGATACGGCATCGCCGTGATCCTGCAGACGTCCGGCGACAGCACCGAGACTCCCGCGACGACGCCGGCGACGGTGGCGACCACTGAGGCGCGGACCACACCGGCGACGACCGAGCCGACCAGTGCCGCGGCCAGCCCCTCGCCGACCCTGAGCACCACGCAGGCCACGACCGAGCCGGTGGATGCCGAGGTCACAGTGCCGGCGCTGCGGGGGATGCCGGTCGCCGACGCGCAGGCCGCGCTGCAGCGTACGGGCCTGACGTTCCGTGTGATCCGGCGCGAGAGCGACGCCGAACCGGGCACGGTGATCGACAGTGATCCGCCCGAAGGCAGCGTGGTGACCTCGGATACGCGGATCACCCTCGTCGTCGCGGTCGCCCCGACCAGCAGCCCGGCATCCCCGACGTCGCCGGCTGCCGAACCGACCGCCTAGCGCCGATCTCCACACCGATCCTGGACTCCCGTTGCCGCGGGAATCCAGGACCGAGGAGGTCAGCGGTTGGCGCGCACCGGCCGCGACGGCATCACACCTGGCCGCCCGGCGGGCTGACGGCCGTTGCGTGCCCGCGGATCCGGGGCTTTGCCGACCGGACGCAGGCCGTTGACCTGCACGAAGATGGAGCGGCGTTCGACCGCGTCGCCGGCGGAGTTGAGTTCGTAGCCGTCAAGCCAGACCCAACCCTCGTACGTCGGCCAGTCGTGCACGCGAATGACCCGGAACAACATCGGTGATGCGAATTGGACGCTCGCTGCCTTCGTCACGTGGATGACATCACCGGACCGAGGAAGAACCACGTCATCTCCTGCCCTGAGACTCGTGTGGGTGGACTTCTGTGACAGATGCACCAGTTTGCCTGCCTAGTGCACCTTTGCAACCCTTCAATGGGGTAGGTCCATCGAAGAATGTTGCGGAACGTCACCATCGCCGATCCTGCCACCCGCGTCAGGTGCGGGAGTCCAACATGGACTTCCAGTGGCTCGGCGCCCCGTATCGGACGTCGTTTCGATGCTTTTTGCCGGACTTGGCCGGTCCACTCAAGAACGTTAAGTAGCGCAAGCCATACGGAAAGATTGCACCACCAGTTCCGTCGATGCAAGTTGCATGTACGCCTTCCGTGATCCTCCGTGATCAACCGGTGAGCGTTGGAGATCGACTCGGGATCGAGCCGCGACGGACGTTCGGAATGCTGCCGGTTCAATGTGCGGAACGGCAAGAGCCAACCTGCAATAACCGCCATTTCGGACATAAAACTCGCATACCTACATTACGCCGTTCAAGCCCCGAGAATGGTGAGTGGAAACCGGCTGACCAGCGGAAACGCAAATCGCGAAAACGATTCCAGAAGGCTGTACGGGACGAAAGCGCCATTTGATCCGCCCGATGGGAGGACGGCGACCTGTAATCGGCCGACCGGCCCACGTCCGCACGGCGAAAGTCGTCGTTACTGATTCAGGACGATCCAATCGATCTCTGGGCAGTGCTCGATGGCGGGGCGAGCTACCAAGATCCGGCGATCCGCCCACCGAGAAGATCGAGATGCTGCAGAGGAGCCATTGTGGAATTCGCGACCAAGGGTCTGCTCGTCGACCTCGACCAGGCGGAGTGGTTCAAGAGCACCCGAAGTGGAACGGACTGCGACAACTGCGTCGAAGTGGCGTTCGTCGGCGAGGCGATCGCGGTCCGCGACTCGAAGAACCCCGCAGGTCCGGCATTGATCTTCACAACCGCGGAGTGGGACGCGTTCGTCGGCGGCGCCAAGGACGGCGAGTTCGATCTCTGAGTGTTCGCAGCGGCCGGCTCAGGCGAGCCGGCCGTAGTCATTTGCCCGTTTTTCCCGTCGCTGGGCGGGTCTCGCCTCGTTGATTGCCGTAAGCGCGGACCGGACCGCGCTACGGCGGCACAACCGAACGAGGCAAGGCAGAGAGATGACTATTGGCTCCGAGAACCTCACCAACGGTTCGTCGACAGCGCAGGACCGGTTCAGCGGTGGCGTGAGCGCGTACCGGCAGAACCGGCGGGACGCGGCACTGACGGCGGAGGGTGACGGGGAACTGCTGTCCCGCACCAGCTCCGGCCTGCCGACCCGCTCACCGGGCCGGTCGCACAGCATCGAGCCGACCAGCGCGCTCGACCGCGCGGCCAAGCTCCCGTCCCTGGACCTGAACGGCCTGACCGAGCCGGTCTTCTCGGCCAGCTGGTCGGAGTCGAGCAGCCAGTCGATGGCCGATCACCCGCTGCTGCGCGGTCTGCTCCTCGAACTCCCCGCCCGCGGCACGCTGCCGCAGTCGGACTGGCTGGACCGCTGGTTCGAGGCGGCACGCTCCATCTTGGAACTGCTCTACGTGCAAGAGGCGAAGAAGCAGTAATGGTCCCTCCGGCTCGCAGTGCTGCCTCAACGGGACCGAGACAGCACTGACAGCCGGCGGATCTGGGTCTGCCGCGGGATGCGGCGGCCAGTGGATCAGCGGCCTGCCGCGGGATGCGGCGGCCAGTGCACCGCCGAGACAGCGGTCAGTGGATCAGGGGACAGCCGGGGCGCGGCGGCCAGCGGATTCAGCGGACACCTGCGGTGAGGCGAGTGCGGCCCGGGGTGCGGCTGCCGAGCGGCGCCATCACCAGCGGCGCCAGGCGGCTGTGCCGCAGACCGGAGCGGATGCCGATCGCCACGACGGCGATCGCGACCACGGTGATGGCGACGCCGGCGACGGCCGAGGCGCCCCCCGCGGGCACCTCGACGAGACCGGCGGCGATCGGGACACCGACGAGCGCGGCGAGACCGGTGATCTGCAGCGGCGCGGTCAGCAGCGGGTGCGCGGCGGCGGCCCGCAGGGCAGGCGGAACCGGCGCGAGCGGCGCGGTCGCGAACGCACCGGCGCCGCGCCTCACCCAGGAGAGCCTGCGCAGGGTCGCGGTCAGGACGATCAGGCCCGGAACGGCAGGGAGAAGCGCGGCCGTGGGAGCCGGCGAGATACCCGGGATGAGCCCGCTGACCACGGGAACCGCGACGAGGACGGCAGCGCCGGCCCCGACCAGTGCGGTGAGCAGGACGGCCCGGCGGCGCAGCTCGCGAGCCGTGCCGGCGGTGGGCAGCCCGTCGACCAGCAGCCCGGCGGTGAGCCAGACGGCGGCGAGGGTGCCGATCAGGATGAGGTCCACAACGGTGTCCACATCGATAGCGTTCACCGATTTGGTCAACATCGAAACCGGGATATGCCCCCAAGACCTACCCGTAGGGGGACACGGTGTCGGCTCCCCGACCGTAAATGATCAGACAGCGAACCCGTGGACCGGCTCGGTGGCCGGCGCCGGCGGAGTGGCCTTCCAGAGACCGAGCTTCTGCGCAGTGAGCCGGCTCAGGTACTTCGGGTTCAGGATGATGTAGCGCTTCCAGAGCCGCTTCGGCTCCAGGCCGAGACGCCACAGCCACTCGAGGGCGTACTTCTGCATCCACGCGGGCGGGTTCTTCAGCAGGCCGGCGTGGTAGTCGAAGGCGGCGCCGACGGCCAGCAGGGGCATGTCAAGCAGCGGCCGCATGGCGTAGGTGAACACCTCCTGCCGGGGGCAGCCGAGGCCGACGAGGGTGATCCGGGCGCCGGAGGCCTTGATCCGCTCGGCGATCTCGCGCTCCTCACCGGGCTGCGCGCTGCGGAACTTCGACGCCTCGACACCGGCGATCTTCAGGGCGGGGAACATGCCCTGCAGCGCCGGGACGAGCTTGTCCAGGACCGGCTGGGTCGACCCGTACAGATAGATCGGAAGTCCCTCGGCGGCGGCCTGCTCGACCACCTTGAGGGTCAGCGACGGGCCGTAGACGCGGTCGGTCAGGCCGGCGCCGTGCAGCAGGTTCAGCGCCCAGCGGACCGGCTGGCCGTCCGGGGTGACGAGGTCGAACGAGTTGAGCCGGGCGTTGTGGGCGGGATCCTCGACCCCGGTCATGACGCCGTGCACGGCCAGGGCGGTGACGGCGAACGGCCGCTGCTCGCGGGCTGCCTCGATGATCTGCGAAGTAGCCGTGGCGTAGTCGGTGACGTCGACAAGCACCCCGAGAACGTTGCGCTTCCCACGAACAGCGGTGACGGTCACGACCAACACTCCAGCCCTGAAGTACGAATGGTGGCGGCGAGCATAGCGCTCCCGCCCTGCTTCACCCGAAAGATGCCCGAGTCCCCGCGCATTCCCGGGACTCAACCTTCGGCGAGGCCACCCCCGGCCGACAATCCCCGGCTGAGGCGACACACCCCCTAAGGGGAACGGCGGGACAACCTGATGTGGTCTACGGCACGCTTAGCCCGTACAGGGAAGGAGGTCCTTGATCTTGATTTCGAACCAACCCCGGAGCGCGACCAGGCACTCTCCAGCCCGACCCCAGCAACGTGGGGGACTCGGCCACCCGGCAGGCATGACGAGGGCCCCCGGTCCGCGCTTTCCGCGAACACGAGGGCCCTAGGCGCTCGTGGGGATGGGGGGAGTTGAACCCCCACGTCCTTTCGGACACACGGACCTGAACCGTGCGCGTCTGCCATTCCGCCACATCCCCATGTGACTTGCCGCCAAGATCATATAGCAACGATCTCTTGGGCTTGAAGCCGGCCCGTTGAGCCGCCTTCTTGTTACTGGCTGCGACAGACTACGCTGTCGCACGTCACCAAGCGAATTTGATATCGCCCCGCGACGCAGGAAACATTAGCACGACGTCGAGGGGCGTCATACGAGGGTCAGAAGTGCCGGCTGCTCTTGGGCTACAGATGCGCAAGCGGTCGCCGGATACCATCATGTCCTCGGAACCCGAGGAGGAGCCGGTGAGCGTGCTGCAGCGCTTTGAGAAGCGATTGGAAGGCCTTGTCGAGGGGGCCTTCGCGAAGGTGTTCAAGGGTGTCGTGCACCCTGTGGAGATTCTGAATGCCATGCAGCGGGAGGCCGAGGCACACAAGGCCATCCTGGCCGGTGGCCGCACTCTCGTGCCCAACCGCTACGTGATCGACCTGTCGCCGTACGACCACAGCCGCCTGGCGCCGTACGCGGCAGCGCTGGCTCAGGAGCTGGCGCAGTCCCAGGCCGAGTTCATCGGCGAGCAGGCCTGGACCGTCTACGGCGACGTGATCGTCGAGATCGAGCGCGGCGACGGCCTGGACACGGGCATGTTCCGCGTGACCGCGGAGGTCTACACCGGTGGCGAGGTCGCCCCGGTGCAGCAGCCCGCGTACGACGCCGGCCCGCAGTACTCGCCCTATGACCAGCAGGGTGGCTACCCGCCGCACGGCGGCCACGGCGGACCGCGCAGCGTCGGCCTGGTCTCGGGTGACGGACGGACCTACCCGCTCCAGATGGGCTCGACCGTGATCGGCCGCGGCGACCAGGCGAACCTGCGCCTGCCGGACGTCGGCATCTCGCGTCGCCACGCCCGTCTGGACTACGACGGCAACCAGGTCGTGCTCACCGACCTCGGTTCGACGAACGGCACCATGGTCAACGGCCAGCGTGTCTCGGCCGTGGCACTGAACCCGGGCGACATGATCCAGCTCGGGACGACCACGCTCACCTTCCGAGTGGACGGCTAGCGACTTGCCCGAATTCGTCCTGACCGTTGCCCGCTTCGGGTTCCTCGTTCTCTTGTGGATCTTCGTGTTCACAGTGGTCGGGGTGATCCGTCGGGACCTCTTCTCCGGCGCCCGGTCCAAGAGCATCGTCGCCAGCCCTCGGGGGGTGGGTGGCGCGGTGCTCCAGGGCCGGCCGGCGAAGGTGAAGCGCGGTAAGGCGGCGCGGCAACTCGTCGTGACCGCCGGCCAGCTGGCCGGTACGCGGATCACGCTCGGTGAGGCTCCGATCACGATCGGGCGGGCCGAGGATTCGACGCTCGTCATCACCGACGACTTCGCGTCCGCGCGGCATGCCCGGTTGGTTCCCCGCGATGGCCAGTGGTTCGTCGAGGACCTCGGCTCGACCAACGGCACCTACCTAGATCGCGGTAAGGTCTCCGGACCTACTCCAGTCCCCCTTGGCGTTCCGATTCGCATCGGGCGCACTTCACTCGAGTTACGGCCATGACCCTGACCCTGCGCTATGCCGCTCAGAGCGACCGCGGTCTGATCCGAGACCTGAACCAGGACTCCGTCTACGCCGGGCCGCGACTTCTCGCTGTCGCCGACGGCATGGGCGGCATGGCCGCCGGTGACGTGGCGTCCAACATCGTCATCGCCGCGATGGCGCCACTCGACGACGACGTCCCCGGGGACGCCATGGTCGACGCGCTGCGGCACGCCGTCGGCACTGCCAACCAGCAGTTGCGCGACACCGTCGACGCCAACCCTCAGCTGGAGGGTATGGGTACCACGCTGACGGCTGTCCTCTTCTCGGGCAGCAAGTTCGGCATGGTGCACATCGGCGACTCGCGGGCCTACCTGCTGCGGGGCGGTGAATTCGCACAGATCACCAAGGACGACACGTACGTCCAGATGCTCGTCGACGAGGGTCGCGTCAGCCCCGAGGAGGCGAGCAGCCACCCGCAGCGCTCCCTGCTCACCAGGGCGCTGGACGGCCGCGACATCGACCCGGAGTACTCCGTTCGCCAGGTGCTGAAGGGCGACCGCTACCTGATCTGCAGCGACGGCCTCTCCGGCGTCGTCAGCGCGGAGACCATCGGCCAGACCATGCGGGAGATCCCGGACCCGAAGGCCTGCGTCGAGCGGCTCGTGCAGCTGGCTCTGCGCGGCGGCGGACCGGACAACATCACCGTGGTGATCGCGGACGCGACCGACGCCGACATCATGGAGCAGGCGCCGATCGTCGGCGGCGCTGCCTCGCTCGACCGGGGCAACAGCACCGTGGCGGACAGCTCCACCTCGGCGGCCCGTGCCGCGGCCCTCAAGCCGCCGCGCCCGGCCCAGCCGGAGCCGACCGTGAACGGTTACGAGCCGGAGCCCGCCGGTCACCCGGTGCGGACCACGCTCATGGTCCTGCTCCTGCTCGGTGTGCTCGGCGGCGGCCTCTGGGCCGGCTGGCAGTACACCCAGGATCAGTACTACGTCGGCGCGACCGAGCAGGGCCAGATCGCCATCTTCCGTGGCGTTCCCGGTCAGGTGGCCGGCCTGGACCTCTCCAGCGTCAGCGAGACCAGCGCGGTCCGCCTCGACGACCTCACCACGGTCGCCCAGGATCGGGTCAAGCAGGGCATCCACGCGGACAACCAGGTCGAGGCCCGGACCACGCTCGTGGAGCTGACCAAGGACGAGCCGTCCAACGCGAACCTGAAGCCGGTCTGCAACGTCGCGAGCACCGCGCCCACCACCGCGCCCACTACCGCGGCCTCGGTGGCCCCGACGGTCGTGGCCAGTGCGAGCGCCAAGGCGAGCCCGACCGTCGCCAGCGCGAAGCCGACGCCGTCGGCCACGCCAACTCAACCGTCCGCTAGCGCTCCGGCCACCGTCGACACGGTCGGCTGCCGGACCGTCAACTGACGTCCGGCCTACACGTCTGGGGATCTTTCTTTGACCGCGCCCGCCGTACCGGCTCCGCCACCCGCCTCCACGGGTGAGATGTCGCGTATCCCGACGGGATGGAAGACACGCCGCAACGCCGAACTCGGGTTGCTGGCGTTCGCCATGACGATCGTCGCCGTGTTCGGCGCGACCGTCGAGGCGCACCAGTTCGACGAGATCCGGATGACCTCCTGGATCCCGGCCGCGCTGGTCGGCATCCTCTTCCTCGGACTGCACGTGGTGGTTCGCTACACCGCGCCCTTCGCCGACCCGGTGCTGCTGCCCGCGGTCGCGCTGATCAACGGCATCGGGGTGGGCTTCCTTCGCCGCCTCGACCTGGCCCGGGCGATCGCGCAGAAGCAGCCGGAGCCGGGCATCTTCGCCGGCACCGGCGGCCGCCAGCTGGCCTGGACGCTCGCCTCGCTGATCCTGGCCGCGATCCTGCTGCTGGTGATCCGCGACCACAAGGTGGTCTCCCGGTACGCGTACACCCTGGGCCTGATCGGCATCGTGCTCGTGATGATCCCGGCGGTGCTGCCGAGCAGCATCTCCGAGGTCAACGGCGCGAAGCTGTGGATCCGGTTCGGCTCGTTCTCGATCCAGCCCGGTGAGTTCGCCAAGATCGCACTGGTCTCGTTCTTCGCGTACTACCTGGTCCGCAAGCGAGAAGTGCTCTCTCTGGCGAGCCGCCGCTTCCTCGGCATCGACTTCCCGCGCGGCCGTGACCTCGGTCCGGTCGTCACGGTCTGGCTGCTGAGCCTGCTGGTCCTCGTCTTCGAGAAGGACCTCGGCACCGCCCTGCTGTACTTCGGCCTGTTCGTCGTGACGCTCTACGTCGCCACCGAGCGGGCCAGCTGGCTGATCATCGGCCTGGTGCTGTTCTTCGGCGGCGTCTACCTGGCGTACCTGCTGGGCGCCTCGATCGGCGGCCCGTTCGCGAACTTCTACGACCGCGCCGAGGTCTGGCTCGACCCGTTCTCCAGGGCCAACTACGAGCGCGAGAGCGGCAGCAGCTACCAGCTCGTCCAGGGTCTTCTCGGCCTCGGCACCGGCGGCCTCTTCGGCGCCGGACCGGGCGCCGGCTCGCCGGGCAAGGTGCCGGAGGTGCGGACCGACTTCATCTTCGCCGGCCTCGGCGAGGAGATCGGCCTCTTCGGCCTGACCGCGCTGCTGGTGCTCTACCTGCTGATCGTCGAGCGGGGTCTGCGAGCCGCCCTGGCCGTGCACGACTCGTTCGGCAAGCTGGTCGCCGGCGGCCTGGCGTTCACGCTGGGTCTGCAGGTCTTCGTGATCCTCGGCGGCATCACCGGCCTGATCCCGCTGACCGGCCAGACCACGCCGTTCCTCTCCGCCGGTGGTTCCTCACTGATGGCGAACTGGTTGCTGGTCGCCATGCTCCTACGGATCTCGGACGCGGCCCGCCAGCCGGTCGCCGGCCTGGGGCGCGAACGCAGCGGACCGAAGAAAGCACCTGTTCAGCTACACGGCGCCATGACGGAGGTGATCAAGCCGTGAACGCACCTCTCCGCCGCTCCGGCGTGGTCATCCTGGTCCTGTTCGGCCTGCTCTTCGCGAACCTCAACTGGATCCAGTTCTACAAGGCCGACGAGTACCGCACCCACGAGTACAACAGCCGGGTCACCGTCGCCGAGTACGAGACGCCCCGCGGCGTCATCGAGGCCGGCGGCACCGCGCTCGCCCAGAACAAGACGACCGACGACGAGCTGAAGTACCTGCGTACCTACCCGGAAGGGAAGATCTACGCGCCGGTGCTCGGCTACAAGCCGGTCATCGGCGGCGCGACCGGCATCGAGTCGGCCGAGAACGACTTCCTCTCCGGCGCCAGCGACAAGCTCTTCGGCGACCGGCTCAGCAGCATGTTCACCGGCGACAACCCCGGTGGCGGCAACGTGGTGCTGTCGCTCTCCACCAAGGCGCAAGAGGTCGCCTGGAAGCAGATGACCAACAACCAGCGCGGGGTGACCAAGGGCGCGGCGGTCGCGATCGACCCCAGCACCGGCGCGGTCCAGGCGATGGTCTCGATGCCGAGCTACGACCCGAATCCGCTGGTCAGCCACGACACCGAAGCGGCCGCGAAGGCGTACCAGAAGCTGGCGAACGACGACGACGATCCGCTGATCAACCGGGCCACCGGCGCGACCCTGCCGCCCGGCTCGGTGTTCAAGGTGATCGTCTCGGCGGCGGCGCTGCAGAACGGCTACAAGACCTCCTCTGAGATCGAGGCCGGCAGCTCCTACAAGGAGGGTGGCGCGACCATCCGCAACTCCGAGGAGGAGGTCTGCCCCGGTTCGCAGGTCACCCTCAAGGAGGCGCTGACCGAGAGCTGCAACACCGGTTTCGCCCGGCTCGGCGTGGCCCTCGGCGCGGACAAGGTCAAGGACACCGCGAAGGCGTTCGGTTTCGAGGACGACACCCTCAAGGTGGGCGACCTGGACAGCAAGACCGGGCTCACGGTCGCGGCCAGCAAGACCGGCGACATCGCGAACCCGGACGGCAGCACCGACACCGCCGCGCTCGCCCAGTCCTCCCTCGGCCAGCGTGACGTCCGGATGACCCCGATGCAGGGCGCGCTGATGGCCGCCACGGTGGCGAACGGCGGCCGGCAGATGCGGCCCTACCTGGTGCAGAAGCTGCTCGGCCCGGACCGCCGGACCATCTACACGGCCGAGGCGGAGAAGCTGCGCGACCCGATCTCCTCGGACGTGGCGGGCGACCTGCAGGACATGATGGTCAGCGTCGTGGAGAACGGCACCGGCAAGCGGGCCCAGATCAACGGCTTCACCGTCGGCGGCAAGACCGGTACCGCGCAGAACGCCGAGGGTGCCGACCCGCACGGCTGGTTCATCGGGTTCGCCTTCGACAGCAGCGGCAAGGCGGTCTCCGCCGTGTGCGTCATGCTGGAGAACGTGCCCGGTGGGCATGCGAGCGCCGAGGCCGCCCGGATCGCCGGGCTCATCATGAAGGCCGCGGCGGGCCAGGGAGGGGACTGACATGATCCGCCCGGGGGTCACGCTGGGTGGGCGGTACCGCTTGGACGAGCGGATCGCCGGTGGCGGCATGGGCGACGTCTGGCGCGGCACCGACGAGGTGCTGGGCCGTACCGTCGCGGTCAAGATCCTGCTGCCCGCCCTGCTGGACGAGCCGGGCTTCGCCGAGCGGTTCCGCGGTGAGGCGCGGACCATGGCCACGATCAACCACCCGGGCGTCGTCGACGTCTACGACTACGGCAGTGACCAGCAGCTCGCGTTCCTGGTCATGGAGTACGTCGAGGGTGACGCGCTGTCCCGCACGCTGAGCCGGGTGGGCCGGCTGACCCCGGCCCGGACCATGGCTCTGGTGGCGCAGGCGGCCGACGCGCTCCAGGCCGCGCACGCCAACGGCATCGTCCACCGCGACGTCAAACCCGGCAATCTTCTCGTACGGCCGAACGGCACGCTCGTCCTGACCGACTTCGGCATCGCGCGCTCGGCCCTGGTCGGGCAGCTGACCGTCGCCGGCGCGGTCCTGGGCACCGCGTCCTACATCTCGCCGGAACAGGCCGCCGGTGACGTCGCCACCCCGGCCTCCGATGTGTACGCGCTGGGCGTCGTGGCGTACCAGTGCCTCTCCGGCCACCGCCCGTTCGACGGCGCCACGCCGATCGAGATCGCGATGAAGCACGTCCGCGAGACACCCCGGCCGCTGCCCGGCGACATCCCGCCGGCGGTCCGGGCCATTGTGGACCGCGCCATGGACAAGGATCCGTCGAGCCGCTGGCCGAGCGCCGCCGCGATGGCCTCGGTGGCCCGGCAGGCCGCCGCCTCGCTGACCACCGCCGTGCAGCCGCCGATCTCGTCGCCGCCGCACATCGCTCCCAGCTCGGGCGCTCCGCGTCCGCAGTCGGGTGCTGCAGCCCGTGCCTCGGTGCCCCGGCCGGTCTCCGGTTCCGGTGCGCGAGGTGCCGCCTCGGTGCCGACGTCGCCGCCGCCGCAGATGCAGCCGCCTCGCCCGCAGCCGCCCATGCAGCAACAGCCTCCGCCGTACCGGCCCCAGTCGGGACCGCCGGCGTACTCACCCCCCGTCTCTCCGAACGCCAAGCCGGAGAACAGCTTCGGGCGCCAAGTGCTGGTCGTTCTGGCCGTGGTGCTCGCCCTTCTCGTCCTCCTCTGCGCCGGGGTCATCTCTTTCCTATTACGAGATGGCAACGGCAGCAGCGCCGTAGGCAGCACGCTGGGCCATCACAGCAGCTCTGCGGCTATCCTCCGCTCGGGCGTGGTTGCTGACCCAGTGTCGGCGGCGTCGTACCGTCTTATGAAGGCCGATGCCCAGCTCGGCCGGATCCGACTGAACGAAGGACAACAGACGTTATGACGGCGCAGGCCCGCCTGCTCGGTGGCAGGTATCAGGTCGGCGAGCTGCTCGGCTACGGCGGTATGGCAGAGGTGCACCGCGGACGCGATCTGCGCCTCGGCCGCGACGTCGCCATCAAGATGCTGCGCAGCGACCTGGCCCGGGACGCCACGTTCCAGGAGCGGTTCCGGCGTGAGGCACAGAACTCGGCTGCTCTGAACCACCCAGCGATCGTCGCCGTCTACGACACGGGCGAGGAGACCTCCGCCACCGGCGAACGGCTCCCGTTCATCGTGATGGAGTTCGTCAACGGTCGCACCCTCAAGGAGGTGCTCGCCCAGGAGCAGCGCCTTCAGCCACGACGCGCCCTCGAGATCATCGCCGACATCTGCGCGGCCCTGGAGTTCAGCCACCGGCACGGGATCATCCACCGGGACATCAAGCCCGGCAACGTGATGATCACGCAGAGCGGCCAGGTCAAGGTCATGGACTTCGGCATCGCCCGGGCCCTGGCCAGCGGCGCTACCACGATGACGCAGACCAGCGCGGTGATCGGCACGGCTCAGTACCTCTCGCCCGAGCAGGCGCGTGGTGAATCGGTCGACGCACGCTCCGATGTGTACGCCGCCGGCTGTGTCCTCTTCGAGCTGGTCGTCGGGCACCCGCCGTTCGTCGGCGACAGCCCGGTCAGCGTGGCCTATCAGCACGTCCGCGAGGACCCGAAGCCGCCGAGCTCGATCGTCCGCGACCTCCCGCCGGACATCGACGCGATCGCCCTCAAGGCGCTCGCCAAGAACCCGCTGAACCGCTACCAGTCGGCGCAGGAGATGCGTGCCGACGCGCTGCGTGCGGTCTCCGGTCGCCCGGTCATGGCCACCCCCGTGATGAGCCAGGCCGAGACCATGGCGATGAACGGCCCGCACCAGCAGTGGCAGCCGCAGGCCGCCACCACGATGCAGCGGCCGATCCCCGCCTCGGTGGCCCAGCAGCGTCCTCCGGAGAACAAGTCGAACTGGGTGATGGCCACGCTCGCCGGCCTCGCCGTGCTCGTCGTCATCGTGCTCGGTGTCGCGCTCGCGATGAGCCGCGACCGGGACAACACGAGCGAGACGCCGACGGTCGCCACGGTCACCATGCCCAATCTGGAGGGCCTCACCGAGGAGGAGGCCCGAGCCGAGCTCGACCAGCAGGGCCTCAACAACCGGGTCGCGCAGAAGCCGACGGTCGACAAGGACTGCACCGGCACGGTCAAGGCCCAGTCGCCCGACGCGAATACCCAGGTCGAGGTGACCGCGGAGGTCAGCTACCAGCTCTGCAACGCGCCCGAAGAGGTCACGGTGCCGACCGGCTTGGTCGGCGGCACGACGAGCGCGGCAGAGGCGGCGCTGGTCGCCAAGGGCCTCAACCCGGTGATCAAAGAGGTCGCCAGCGACAAGCCGAAGGGCCAGGTCCTGTCGGTGGAGAGCGCCGGCAAGGAGGTCGATCCGGGAACCGACATCACGGTGAAGGTCTCCGACAACAGCCAGGTCCTCGTCCCGGACGTGACCGGCAAGTCGCTGGAGGTCGCACGGGCCCTGCTCGACGCGGCCGGCCTCAACGTCGACGAGGAGACCGTCCAGGCCGAGGGCAACCCGGGCGATGTGGCGGCGCAGAACCCCGGCGCGAACAAGAAGGTCGACAAGGGCAGCACGATCACCCTCAGCATCATCGGCGAGCCGGTCGAGGAATCGCCTAGCCCGGAGCCGTCCACCGGTGAGACTCCTCCCGAAGAGGACGACGGCAGCGGTGGCGGCACCGGCTTGAACTAGCAGGCTGTGGAAAAGGCCCGGGGGGATTCCCCCGGGCCTTTCTCATGCGGTCGCTTCCAAGCGGTCGCTTCTCAAGCGGTTGCTTCTCAAGCGGTCGCTTCTCAAGCGGTTGCGAAGGCCGACTTTCGGCGGGTCTCCACCTCGGCGGCGAGGGCGGGTGCCTTCTTCAGGGCGTCCGTCAGGCCGCAGGAGGCCAGCCAGTTCGCCAGCATCGTGTGGCCGCCCTCGGTGAGGACCGACTCCGGGTGGAACTGCACGCCCTCGATCGGCAGCTCGCGATGCCGCATCGCCATGACCACACCCGATTCGGTACGACCGGTCACCTCGATCTCTTCCGGCAGCGTCTCCGGAAGCACGGCCAGCGAGTGGTAGCGGGTCGCGGTGAACGGGTCCGGCAGGCCGGCGAGCACGCCCGTACCGGCGTGGTGGACCTGTGAGGTCTTGCCGTGCAGCAGCTCCGGCGCCCGGGTCACGGTGGCGCCGAACGCCGCGCCGATCGCCTGGTGACCGAGGCAGACGCCGAACATCGGGATCTTCCCCGCGTACGCCTTGATGACGTCCATCATGATCCCGGCGCGTTCCGGCGAGCCCGGGCCGGGCGAGAGCAGCAGGCCGGCCGCGCCGAACCCGCCGACCTCGTCGACCGAGATCTCGTCGTTCCGGCGGACCTCGCACTCCGCACCGAGCTGGCCGAGGTACTGGACCAGGTTGAAGACGAACGAGTCGTAGTTGTCTATGACAAGGATGCGCAACTCATCACCTGCTGGCGCTTTCGCTGGGGTGGGGGTCGTTCGAGTGGGTGCTGTACGGCAACTCTTCCGGCGCTTCCTCGTCGCCGCCGTCGTCACCGGGGATCACCGTCTCGGCGTCCTGCCCGGTGCCGGTCTCCACCTGGACGTCGTCGAAGGGCAGCAGCGGTGTCGCCCACGGGAAGATGACGTACCAGAGCAGCGCCCCGGTGGCGGCGACCAGGCCCAGCGAGATGGACAGCTTGGTCCAGACGGCACCCGGGAGCTTTCGCCAGATCCAGGAGTACATCCGTCAGGAGGCCTTCATCTCGGCCGGCATGCCGGCATCGGGCTTGGACGGGTCGCGGGGGGCCTTGCTGACCAGCTCGGCGTGCACGATGAGCCGCTCGTAGTTGTTGAACTTCGGGTTGCACGTCGTGAGCGTGAGCAGCGCCTTCGTCGGCTTCGCCTTGGGCTTGCCGGGCACCGGCGCGACCACCTCGACCTGGTGCGGGCGGACGACCTCGGACTTGTAGACGTGGTAGACGTACCAGCTGTCCCGGGTCTCGACACCGATGACGTCGCCGTCATCGAGCTCGTCGAGCCGCCAGAAGATCTTCTTGATCCGGTGGCCGGCGACCGAGAAGTTGCCGATCTGGCCGGGCAGGGCGGTGTCCGGGTAGTGGCCGGGCGCGTACTTGATGTCGTCCGGCTGCACGCCGTTGACGACCACCCATTCCTTGTCGAACTTCGGGATGTAGAGCCGGCCGACGAGGCTGTCGCCGGGCGCCGCGGGGGCCGCCGCGTTGGGCGTCGTCGGCGCCACGGTCGGGTCGTTCCACGCCTGGTCGAGTTCCTGCGCGAGGTTATCCTGCTCGGACTGCACCTTCGCGGAGTTCCCGAAGACCTGATAGCCGGCGAACAACAGCACGATCAGACCGAAAGTGATCATCACTTCGCCGGATGTGCGGATGCCGGTGCGGATCTTGGAGCCGATGGTCGGCCGGGTCAGTTCGGAGTAGACGCTCTTGTAACCCTCGCCGGTCTGCTCCGGCCGGAGCTTGACCACCCGTTCACCGCGTTTCGGTTTGTCGGCGTCGACGTCGGTGGGGGGTTCGGCGTCCTCCGGTCCCGCCGGCCGGACCACGGGCGTGGCGCTGACCGAGGCGGCGCCGACGGTCGCCTCCGGTCCTGCCGCCTCCCGCGCCGCCTGCGCCGCGGCGCCGGGCGGGAGGACGGTGAGCTTGCCGGGAAGCGGTGCGCCGGCGGGCAGGGTGGGCAGCATGCCGGTGGGCGCATCGATGGTACGGATGACAGTGGTCGGGCTGGGGTCGTTGTTCGGCCGGACAGCGCCGTTCCCCGCCCAGGCCGGTTTGTCGCCGTTCACCGCGCCGAACGTCGTCGTGGCGTCGGTGGGTGCTGCGGTGACGCCCACGTTCGGCACGGCGGCCGTGGCGGCGGGCGTGGCCGGGATCGGGGTGGCCGGGACCTGGGTGGCCGGGGCGGCCGGTGGAGTGATCGCCGGCGTCAGGATCGTCGGGGCCTGAGCTGCCGGGGGGTACGCGGTGTCGTGCGTCGCCGGGAAGGGCTGGCTTGCCGGGCTCTGGGGTGTCGAGGCGGGGTTCCAGCCGGTGGCACCTTGGGCTTCGCTGACCGATTCTGCACGTCGACGCCGACCCACTCGGGTGTTGGCCGGGGACTGCGGAGCGGCAGGCGTCGGAGCCCAGCCGGTAGTGGCCTCCCCCCGGGACTCGGCAGTCGACGGCAGACCGGCCGCCGACGAGTGCGCCTGAGTGGCCGGGGCGTGAGGCTGCGCGGCCGGGGACTGCGGTTGCGAGGCTGCGCCGGCGGTACTGATTTTTGCTGTGGCGGCCGGATCGGACCAGGTGGGTGCCGAGGGGGCAGGGGGGCTCTGCGGTACCCAGGAAGGCTGTTCAGAGGCCCGCGACCCCGGCATCTCCCGCGAACCCGGGAAAGGCTCGGCTTGCGAACTCGGGAAGGGTTCGGCCGGGTGGGCGGCGACGGAAGGCTGCGAGGCTGCCAGGGGCGGGGTGGGAGTTGCTGCCGGGCGGATGGGGGCGGTCGGGCCTTCTCCTGGGATGGGGGCTGGCGTGACCGGCGGGTGGTCCGGGTGGGCGGCGGGTGAGCGTACGGGCGAAGGGGGTTGGGCCTCGTCGCTGAAGAAGTCGAAAGGCTCGGCCGGCTTCGGCTGTGGCTGGAGCGCACGGCGGCGCGCGGCAGCGGCCGCGGCACTCACCTCGGGATCCGCCAGATCGCGCTGATCCGAACCCGCGAGCGCGCCACCCGGCTGATCAGAACCGGACTGAGCAGCGCCGGGCTGAGCAATGCCGGGCTGAGCAATGCCGGGCTGAGCGGCACCGGGCTGAGCGGCACCGGGCTGAGCGGCACCGGGCTGAGCGGCACCGGGCTGAGCGGCACCGGGCTGGGGAGGGGTCGCGGGTCGCGGCGGGCGGCCGTTGTGACCGCCCAGGCCGACCGGGGGCGCCAGCGGACCGCCGGGCACGCCGTCGTCCGAAGCGTCCGTGATGCGAGGGATGTAGGCCGTCTGGCCGTCGTTGTCCGGGGCGCGGTGCCGACTCACTGGGCAGCCTGCGCCGATCGGAGGTCAGTCGATCCGTCGTACGCCCGCACTGTCACGTTTTTCTCCACCTTTTCCGTGTAACCGAGCCCGAAGTCGGCGACGGCCTCGCGGAACTGCCTGACTCCCTCTGCCGAGTCCAACGCACGACTCATGGCTGTGGGTTCGCCAATCGCCGTGATCTTGAACGGTGGTGAGAAGACCTGGCCGTGAAGGAGCAGCGTATTGCCGACACAGCGTACCGCGCTCGTGGAGATGACGCGGACATCCATGATCGTCATAGCCTCGGCGCCACCGGCCCAGAGAGCGTTCACGACGGCCTGGACGTCACCCTGATGGACCACGAGATCGTCGTTGTCCGGGGCGTTCTCGGCGAAGTCCGAGCCGCGCCGGGGCGAGTCGTTGAGAGTGACGGTCAGGGCCGGTCCGCGCAGCGCGGTGTAGCCGGCCGGCTCCCGGATCGCGTCGGCGTTCTCCCGGGCGGTCTTCACCGGCTGATCGACTTCGGCCAGCCGGGCGGTCTCCTGGTCGACCTCGGCGAGCAGGTCGGCGGCGCGCTCCTCGCTGTCCGCGAGACGATCTCGCTTCTCGGCGATCAGCTGGGCCAGCTGCGGCCGCCGGTCGTCGCGCAGGGCCGTACCGTCGGCGGTCGTCGCCGACGTGGTGAAGAGCAGACCCGCCGCCAGCGCGATCAGCGGAACGCCTGCCGACCAGATTGATTTCTTGTGGTCGCGACGGGGCCGCAGACCGCGCGCGGCACGCCGCAGCACGAGTCGCCATGAGGCCCCACCAGCACCGTCGTGGGCGTTTTCGCGCCCGTCGATGCCGCCGCCGCCCGTCGAAATCACCACCCCAGTCCCCCTTGCGAACCCGACTCCAGGTATTTTCCTCGCCCGGCGGGTGCCTCTCTGTGCGCCGCCTTGACTACGCTAGCTGTCGAACAGTATTCGCCACGGGCAGCATTCGGGGCTTCCGGAGCCAGCCCAGCGGTGGGTTGTTCACCACTTGTTGCCCTCAGGAGAGCACCGTGCCGAAGTCTCAGGTTCGCAAGAAGAAGGTCTACACCCCGCCGTCGGACATCCGGCCGGCGGCGGCAGGGGAGTCCAAGAAGCCGAGTCCCGCGTGGATTCCGTTCACTGCGGTCGCCCTGATCGTCATCGGCATCGCGTGGCTGGTGATCTACTACCTGTCGTCCCAGCAGTGGCCGGTCGAGAGCTGGCGCTACTGGAACCTCGCGGTGGGCTTCGGCTGCATGGTCGCCTCGCTGGGCCTCCTTTCTCGCTGGCGCTGACCCTCACCGGTCCGCGTCCTGCGGATACGTGAAAATCAGCCAAAGTGAGCGCACCCCCGCCTGGCGTGGGGTGCGCTTTACCTTGACGGACAGGTGTTCGCCCGTCTATTACTCGTGGGTAACATGGGCGGACGGCACCGCCGACCAAGGAGGCATATCCAGATGGGCACTGCGCAGATCGTCGCCACCGTCTTAGCGGGGGCGGTCACGGTGGTGGCCGTCTACCTCGCGGTGCGCGCCGTACTGACGATCACGAAGGTGATCAGGTCGGGCCAGCCGGATCCGGCTCGGTTCGCGGACCCGGGAACGCGCACCAAGACGATGCTGACCGAGACCGTCGGTCACACCAGGATGCTGAAGTGGTCCGCCATCGGCGCGGCTCACTGGTTCGTGATGTTCTCGTTCATCATCCTGTCGCTGCTGGTCCTCGAGGCGTACTTCGAGGTGGCCGCGCCGGAGATGGGCCTGCCGATCATCGGGCACTGGACGATCTTCGGTCTGGTCACCGAGTGGTTCGGGATCCTCGGCACGATCGCCATCCTCTACCTGGTCTTCGTGCGTCAGTCGCAGAAGCCGGGGCGGGTCAAGCGCAGCCGGTTCCTCGGCTCGACGATGTGGCAGGCGTACTTCGTCGAGGCCGTCATCGTCGGCGTACTGATCTTCGGCTTCCTGATCCGCGGCTTCAAGGTCGCCACCGACCACTTCGAGTACCCGGTCTGGGCGACGCCGGTGAGTCACGCGGTCGGCTCGGTTCTCCCGGCCTGGGAGGACGGCGCCACGTGGATGGCGCTCATCAAGATCGCCATCTCGATGACCTGGCTGATCACCATCTCGCTCAACCCGACGATGGGTGTGGCCTGGCACCGGTTCCTGGCGTTCTTCAACATCTACTTCAAGCGCAGCCCGGAGAAGCCGGCCGGTTCCGGTCTCGGCGCGCTGAAGCCGATGATGAGCGAGGGCAAGCCGCTCGACTTCGAGGAGGCCGACCCGGAGAAGGACCTCTTCGGCGTCAACCAGGTGGAGCAGTTCACCTGGAAGGGGCTGCTCGACTTCTCGACGTGCACCGAGTGCGGCCGCTGCCAGTCGCAGTGCCCGGCGTGGAACACCGCCAAGCCCCTCTCGCCGAAGTTGCTGGTGCTCTCACTGCGCGATCACGCGTACGCCAAAGCGCCTTATCTCCTCGCCGGCGGCGGCAAGGACCTGATGGGCGAGGAGAAGGCCACCGAGGCCCAGCTCGCGCACATGGACGTCCTCGCGCTGGCCGAGGGCAACCGGCCCCTGATCGGCACCGCCGAGGACCAGGGCGTCATCGACCCGGACGTGCTGTGGTCCTGCACCACCTGCGGCGCCTGCGTCGAGCAGTGCCCGGTCGACATCGAGCACATCGACCACATCGTCGACATGCGCCGCTACCAGGTGCTGATCGAGTCGAGCTTCCCCAGCGAGGCCGGCGTCATGCTGCGCAACCTGGAGAACAAGGGCAACCCGTGGGGCGCCCCGCAGAACACCCGCGAGGACTGGACCAAGGGTCTCGACTTCGAGGTGCCGCGGGTCGGCGAGGTCGAGGAGTTCGACTACCTGTTCTGGGTCGGCTGCGCCGGCGCGTTCGAGGACCGGGCGAAGAAGACCACCCGGGCGGTCGCGACGCTGCTGCACGAGGCGGGCGTCAACTACGCGATCCTCGGCGAGGGCGAGACCTGCACCGGCGACCCGGCCCGCCGGATCGGCAACGAGTTCATCTTCCAGATGCTGGCGCAGCAGAACGTCGAGACGCTGACCGAGGCTTTCGAGGGCCAGAAGACCAAGCGCATCGTGGCGACCTGCCCGCACTGCTTCAACACCCTGGGCAACGAGTACGAGCAGCTCGGCCTCAAGGTCGAGGTCGTGCACCACACCCAGCTGCTCGCGCACCTGGTCAAGGAAGGCAAGCTCACCCCGGTCCAGCCGATCGACGGTGACATCACCTACCACGACCCCTGCTACCTCGGCCGGCACAACCGGGTCTTCGACGCGCCCCGCGAGGTGCTCGGAGAGACCGGCAACCTCATCGAGATGCCCCGCAACTCCGAGCGGTCCTTCTGCTGCGGCGCCGGTGGCGCCCGGATGTGGATGGAGGAGCGCATCGGCAAGCGGATCAACGTCGAGCGCACCGAGGAGGCCCTCGCCACCGGCGCGAAGACGATCGCGGTGGGCTGCCCGTTCTGCTACACGATGATCGGCGACGGCGTGACCGGCAAGGGCAAGCAGGAAGAGGTCGAGGTCGTCGACGTCGCGACCGTGCTGCTGCGGTCCCTCAAGCAAGACGCCTGAACCACGGTTTCCTCGTGAAACGGCCGCTCACCGACGTGAGCGGCCGTTTTCGGTGTCTGAAGTCACCGTCACGGTTGGTCCCGGAAGGCCCGGATCCGGCAGAATGATGCCCGAGGTGAAGCGATCATGGACGGCCTGCTCCTGACCGCGGTGCTCCCGTTGGCGGCTTTCGTCCTGCTCACGGCGGGCAACGCGTTCTTCGTGGCCGCCGAGTTCGGTCTCGTCACGGTCGACCGGGCGGAGATCGAGCAACGTGCCCTGGCCGGGGACAGGCGGGCGCGCACCGTCCGCAGCGCCCTGCACAACCTCTCCTTCCAGCTGTCCGGCGCCCAGCTCGGCATCACGCTGACCGCGCTGCTCACCGGTTACCTGGCCGAGCCCGCGCTCTCCGAGATCTTCAAGCCGCTCGTGGAGCCGTTCGCCGGCTCGGCGACCGGGACGGTCACCCACATCCTCGCGCTGGTCGCGGCGACCCTGCTCTCGATGCTCTTCGGCGAGCTGGTTCCGAAGAACGCGGCGCTGGCCCGCCCGATGAGCCTCGCACTGCTCACCGCAGCGCCGCTGCGCGGCTTCTCGACGCTCTTCAAGTGGTTGATCGCCGCGCTCAACGGGACCGCCAACTGGCTGGTCCGCCGCCTCGGCATCGAGCCGCAGGAGGAGCTGGCGAGCGCCCGGTCCCCCGAAGAACTCGGCCTGCTCGCGGCGATCAGCGCCCGGGCCGGCGCGCTGCCCGACGAGACAGCGACGCTGCTGCGCCGCACGATCCGGTTCGGTGAGAAGCGCGCGGCGAAGGCGATGACCCCGCGCGTCGACGTGGTCGGCCTCAAGACCACCGCGAGCGTCGCCGACCTGATCACCGTGGCCCGGCGGACCGGGCACACCCGCTTCCCGGTGTACGAGAACACCCTCGACGTGGTGACCGGTGTCGTCGGAGTGAACGAGGCCCTCGGAGTGCCTCCCGAGCGAAGGGCCGCCATCAAGGTCTCGACCCTCGCCAAGGAGGCTGTCTACGTACCGGAGAGCCTGAGTCTTGACAAGGTCCTGGCAGCGCTGCGTGCCGCGGATGCCGACCTGGCGATCGTGGTCGACGAGTACGGCGGCACCGACGGCGTGGTGACCGTCGAGGACCTGATCGAGGAACTGGTCGGCGAGATCGCCGACGAGTACGACACCGACCTCGACGAGATCGGCAGCCAGGAGCTGACCGCGCCGGGTGGCGAGAAGACGTTCCTGGTCGACGGCCTGCTCCGGGAGGACGAGACGCTGGAGCAGACCGGGTTCCGGCTGCCCGAGGGGCCGTACGAGACGCTCGCCGGCTTCCTGCTCGCCCGCCTCGGGCACATCCCGGTGGTCGGCGAGTCGCTGGAGGAGCAGGGGTGGGAGTTCACCGTGATGGAGGTCGACCGGCATCGCATCGAGCAGGTGCGTGTGGTCGCCCCGCCGGAGCCGGCCGATGACTGAGCTGCTCTTCGTGGCCGTGCTGCTGGTCGGCAACGGGCTCTTCGTGGGTGGGGAGTTCGCGCTGATCGCCTCTCGGCGTACGGCGCTGGAGCCTCTCGCCGAGACCTCCAAGGCGGCCCGCTGGGCGCTCTCCGCGATGAGCCAGATCCCGCTCATGATCGCCGGCGCGCAGCTCGGCATCACGATCTGCACGCTGGTGCTGGGTGCGCTCGCCGAGCCGACCGTCGCGCACCTGCTGGAGGGCCCGTTCTCGGCGACCGGGCTTCCCGACGACGCGATCCACCCGGTCGCCTTCGTGTTCGCCCTGGTCATCGTGACGTTCCTGCACACGGTGATCGGCGAGATGGTCCCGAAGAACATCACGCTGGCCGGTCCGGAACGCTCGGCACTCATCCTCGGCCCGTTCATGCTGGCCTTCTGCACAGCCACGAAACCGCTGCTCAACGCGATGCGGTGGGCCTCGAAGCTGATCCTGAAGCTCTGGAAGATCGAGACGACGGACGCCGTGAAGACGGTCTTCACCGCCGAGGAACTCGCCGGCATGGTCACCCAGGCGCGCAGCGAAGGACTGCTCGGCTCGGAACAGTACGCCCGGATCCACGCGGCGCTGGGCCTCAACAGCCGGACCGCCGCCGACACCCTCCTGCCCTGGTCGCGGGTGACCACGGTGGCGGCCGACGTCTCGCCGGCCACGCTCGAGGCGGTGGCCACCCGCAGCGGCCGTTCGCGCTTCCCGGTGGTCCAGCGGGACACCCGGCGCGTGCTCGGCTTCGTGCATGTCAAGGACGTCTTGGGGTACGCCGCGACGCAGCGGCGATTGCCGATACCCGCCGAAGTGATCCGTCCCCTGGCCGTCGTGGCGCCGGAGCGCAGCCTCGCCGACCTGCTCCTGACGATGCGGCGGGACCGGCTGCACATCGTGCTGGTCAGCGACGGGCGCCGACCGCTCGGCGTGATCACCCTGGACGACGTGCTGCACGCGGTCGTCGGCGAACCGGCCGGAGCCGGCGCGAAACTGCGCTGATCATCCGGGTGAGCCCTCGGGTGTTCGGTTTAACGCTTATGGGTGCTTTCGCGCGGACTCGGAGCGTCTCAGCGGTTTATCGGCGACAATCCGGACAATTGGCCGCATGCTTCACAAAAGACGGCGTGTCGTTCCGGTCGGCGCCCTGTCAGCCACACTTGCTCTCGGCTGCGCTCTCCTGATCAACCAGCTCCCGGCGAGGGCCGACGCGGTTCCCGCTGGTAGCGGGCTCACCGACCCCTTCAACCCGGGTCGGGTACGGGTGGCGAGCAGTCCCGTGACCGTCCGGTACGACTTCGATGAGGGGGTCGGCCACCCGATCGCCGACCTGAGCGGGCGCTACCGGCTCCGGCCGCTCGGCCAGAACGGCGGCACACTCCGGCTCGTCCCGCAGGGCGACGGCGGTCTCGCCGTCGACTACCCGGACCGGTGCACGCTGCCCCGCGAACGCGACTGCCCCAGGGCGATCTTGGAGGGCGTTCGCGACGACGATCTGAACCCGGGCCGGCGGCCGCTTCGCTACGGCGCCTCGGTGCTGATGACCCACGCCGACCTGGCCGACGGCGCGAACGTGCTGCAGAAGGGCTACTCGGTCGGCGGCATCAGCCAGTTCAAACTGCAGGTCGACCACCGCCAGGGCCACCCGAGCTGCGTGATCGCCGGCCAGCGGGCCCGCATCTACCGAGCCGAGCCCTTCATGGACGTCGCCGACGGCCTCTGGCACGACCTGGAGTGCCGGCGTACGCCCAACCGCCTCCTGATGATCGTCGACGGCGTCCTGAGGGCCTGGGTCCGCATCCCCCCGATGCTCTCCATCGCCAACGCCGAGCCGCTGAGGGTCGGAGGAAAGGGCGCAGCCCCCGGAAACGACCAGTTCGCCGGCGCCATCGACGACGTCTTCGTCAGCATCACCGGCTGATCGTGTCCCGGCCCGTCACGGGCCGGGACACCTCTTGCATCATCGAATCTTCACCGAGGCGCTGGTCGAGCGGCCGTCGGAGTGCCCGGTCCGCTTGGCGATCACGGTGACCGTCAGCTTCTTCCCCCGCATCGAGGACTTCAGCTTCAGCGTCGCGGCGCTCGCTCCCTTGATCAGCTTCCCGTTGAGCCGCCATTCGTACCGGTAGGAGGTGGCCGTGGGCGACCACGTGCCCGCCGACGCCTTCACCTTCCTGCCCACCTTGGCCGTGCCGGTGACCTGGGGCTTCTTCGTCGCCTTGGGTGCCTTGCCCTTGGCGACCGCGCCCGACGCCGCCGACTTCGCCACCCCGTTCGTGTGCCCCGCGCGCTTGGCGGTGACGGTCACGGTCAGTCGCTTCCCCAGGAGAGAGGCGGGGATGGCGTACGAGGAACCGGTCGCGCCCTTGATGGCCACGCCGTTGGCGGACCACTGGTAGGCGTAGCAGCTCGGCGTCGGCGACCAGGTGCCGGTACTCGCCTTGACGGCCGACCCGACAGCGACGGTTCCGCTGATGACCGGCGCCTTGGTAGCCTTCGGCGCTGCTCCGGCTGCGATCGCCGCCGACGCCGCCGACTTCGCCACCCCGGTCGGGTGTCCGGCGCGCTTTGCGGTGACGGCCACGGTGAGGCGCTTCCCGAGCAGGGAGGCGGGGATCGGATACGACGAGCCGGTCGCGCCCTTGATGGCCACGCCGTTGGCGTACCACTGGTAGGCGTAGCTGGTCGGCGCCGGTCTCCAGCTGCCGGTGGTGGCCTTGACGGTGACCCCGACAGCCGTGGTCCCGGCGATCGCCGGGGTGGTCGTCGCGGTGAGCGGCGCCGGCGCGTTCCCGGTCGCCAGGGCAGCGCCCTGTCCGTCGGCCGGCTGAGCGGTGAGCGCCCACGTGAAGGCGTTGCCGGCGACCGGGACGCCGGCGGCGTTCTTCCCGTCCCAGGTCACTTCGATCAGGCCGTTGGCCGTGGAGCCGCTGATCGTCCGCAGTGTCGTCCCGGCGGTGCTCTTGATGGTGACCTGCCATGACTTGGCCGGCTTGGACAGCCACCAGGTCCCGGTCCAGTTCGCGGCGGTCGTGGCGACCTTCGAGTCGATCACCGTGATCGGCGGAGCCGGAATGCCGGTCGGCACGACGTGCACACGCTGCGAACTGTCGGCATAGGCCACGCCCCCGCCGAACCGGTCTACGGTCCAGATGTCGCGGCGGCCTCCGTACCCGGTGCCGTCATTCGCCCACGGCCCCATCTCCGCGGCGGTGACCAGCACCCGAGTGGGTAGATCGGCCCAGGAAGCGCCGAACGGCACGCCGTTGTGCAGGTCGGTGAGGCGCAGCCCGACGCCGACAACCTGCTCGACGAGGTATCCGTCGCCGAGCAGGACCTCGTCGATCGGGGCGCCGGGCGCGATGCGCTTGGTGACCCGGTCGTAGACACCCGATCCCCGAAACCATCCGAAGGAATCGATGCATGCGTAGTAGACCCAGCGCCCGACCGCCTGAAGCGCGCTCGGCGTGCAGCCGTTGTGCGTGGTGAACCGCTCGATCACCGTGGTGCCGGGCAGAGTGGTGGCCTGCACGATCCCGCCGGCCTCTGCACCGGTCCACAGCGTGGAGCCCCAGACCGCCGCAGCGACACCGTCACGGGGGCCCAGCACGGTCCCGGACCAGAAGTCGGCTATGTCCTGCACCCTATGCTCGCCGTCTGCGACGATGCCGTATCGGCCGGACAGGTCGGCGAGCATCGGCGAGAAGATGTTGGACTTGACGCTACGGCCGCCGTACACCGTGGTCCCGTTAGCGTGGAGCGCGGTCCGCGAGTCGTACGTACTTCGGGTTGTGCCGTGGTATCCGGTCCCGTCAGCGAAGAGCCGAAGGCAGTGGATTTTGCTCGGTTCGCATCCCGAGTCGACCTCGTCAATGGAGGCGAGCTGATCCAGCGTGGACCGGACGACCTTCGGGGTAGGGCCGGCGTCGAGCCAGTAGCTGCGGTAGGCGCCGATCACCGCCGTTGGTTCATGGACCGTGCTGTTGGTGGCCGTGGTGAGGATGCCGTTGCCGAGTGCAAGACCGTAGACCTGAGCGGGTGCAGCCGCGACAGCGGTGATCCGGTCCCGGACGATCGACCCGTCAGCGCCCTCGGTGAGCCGGTAGATGCCCCAGTCGAGGTCACCCTGCTCGACGTACTCCTCGGCGCCGGCTACGAGCAGCGACCCGTCCGGCGTGGTGACGACGTGACCCCCAGCCGGGTCCATGATCTTGGTGTCCTGCGGCTCGGTGACGGCATAGAGTGCCTGGCCGCGGAACTTGCCGGAGCCGCCAGGCGCCGGCTCGGCAGCCACAACGGTGGACCCGGTTATCCCGTAGTCGGCCTCCCATCCGAACGACCGAGCGTCCAACTCCCGCTCGATGCTCAGGTCGGTCCGGCTCAGGACATCCAGCTCATCCGACCCTGGCCGAATCCGCAGGAGAGAATCCTTACCGAGCCGGAAGCCGCCGACCTCCCAATGGTCCTCCCCATCGACTCGGTCCGGCAACGCCGTGTAGGCGCCCGAAGCAAGGTCAACGAGGCCCCAGTGGCGCTCGCCCTCGGCGCGAAATTCAAGAATCAGAGACCGGGCATCCCCGTCCTCGACCTCTATCGCAGTGGCCTCCTCCGGGAACCCTTCAAGAATCGTCTCGGTAAGCCCACCGCCCGCAACCCGCCACAGGCGGTAAGCCCCGGACTCCTCGCTGGAAGTGACCAGGGTCGAGCCGTAGGTCCCTCGGTAGGTCTCTCCGGCAGGCAGGTCGACAGCCCCGATGGGTTCGGTTCCCCTAAGAAGGCTGACGTGCCGCGGATCGCCCACACTCTGAACGGCGACGACATCAGAACCATCGCCGTACCCGGTGGCGGACCACCGACTGGTGAATAAACCTGAGTCGATGTCATACCGGATAGGCGCCGGCAGTCGCTGAGGCAGAGCCGCAGTCGAGCCATCCGCGTACGTGGTCCAGAGAAGTCGGTCATCCCCTTCCTGAACCCAGAGAAACCCGCTGTCCCCGGCATTCAGGATCTGGACGGCTCGAGGAACAGCCCGAGGCGCGGCGGAAATGACCAATTCACCGGCCGGAGCCGCAACAGCAGGAGAAGGAACCGCACCAAACCCGGCAACAAGCCCAAGAGCAGCAGAAACAGTGATCAAAGATCGAAAGCAACGACGACCGCCGAACCCCAAGCCCAGGCACCCCCAACATAAGTGCCAGCACTCTAAAAGAAAGCCACCCACAAACCGCAAGAGAACGTCACCGGGGGTCTCAGGGCTCGGTTCCAGGGCGGATATGCGAGGAGGCGTGGTTCGCGCTTTCCGTGACCACCCGCCCACCGCAACCGATGGTCACCGTGGGGGTCTGGGGGGTCGCCCCCCAGGCAGATATGCGAGGAGGCCCGGTCTGCGCACTCCGCAGACACAGGCCTCCGCATCCGAGCGGGTGACGGGAATCGAACCCGCACTGTCAGCTTGGGAAGCTGATGTTCTGCCATTGAACTACACCCGCAAGCGGCCCCACTGTACCTGATTATCCGGCTTGGTGGCGGAACCGCCCCGCGGTCAGCTCGCTATCGCCAGTGGTCTGCGTAAGTTGCGGGGCGCCTGCCACGTCTGGGTGAAAGCGGACGGCTCCGCCAGCGGAAGCGCGCCGGCCGGGCCGTGGTGGCGGAGCATCGCTGTCTCGACGGTGAGCTCGAAGAGCCGCCAGTCGATGTCGGGGGAGGCGTGCAGGGCGCCGGCCAGGCGGGTGATCGTGACCGGATCGGTGACGGGGGCGGCTCGGCCGGTGAGGACGGCCTCGTCGTCGCTGTCCTCGGGTGGGTAGGAGTGGAGGGCGTAGCGCCCGTCGCGCTCCAGGTCGCGGCGTTTCGGTGAGTCGACGATGAAGCAGTAGAGGCCGCTGTCGGTGAAGACCGGCGAGACCGGGTGCACGCGGGGGCCGCCGTCGGCGCGGACGGTGGCGAGGTAGCCCATGCCGGGACCGTACTGCTGGAGGAGCGCACGGACGCCGGCGGCGAGCATCGGCTCGGCTACCGCAAAATC
The DNA here is from genome assembly GCF_004001265.1 of Actinoplanes sp. OR16. Classification (GTDB taxonomy): domain Bacteria; phylum Actinomycetota; class Actinomycetes; order Mycobacteriales; family Micromonosporaceae; genus Actinoplanes. The sequence continues at coordinate 2,366,584 of NZ_AP019371.1, forward strand.
GGACCAGGATGCCATGCGCACAGTCTATCGAACATGTGTTCGAGACATCCACTGAACACGCCGATATGGGCAGGTCGGTATGGTGTTGCGATGCTGCTCTCCGACCGTGACCTGGTCTCCGAGATCAAATCCGGGGATCTCTCGCTGGAGCCGTTCGAGCCGTCGCTCATGCAGCCGTCCAGTATCGACGTGCGGCTGGACCGCTTCTTCCGGGTGTTCAACAACCATCTGTACACGCACATCGATCCGGCCGAGCAGCAGGACGAGCTCACCGCCGAGGTCGAGGTCGCCGATGGCCAGCCGTTCGTGCTGCACCCGGGCGAGTTCGTGCTGGCGTCAACCCTGGAGGTGATCAGCCTCGGTCAGCAGCTGGCTGCCCGGCTGGAGGGGAAGAGCAGCCTCGGGCGGCTCGGACTGCTCACGCATTCGACGGCCGGCTTCATCGACCCGGGCTTCTCCGGGCATGTGACGCTGGAGCTCTCCAATGTGGCGAACCTGCCGATCAAGCTGTGGCCGGGCATGAAGATCGGCCAGCTGTGCATCTTCCGGCTGTCCAGCCCGGCCGAGCATCCGTACGGGTCGTCCGTCTACGGCTCGCGCTACCAGGGCCAGCGCGGTCCGACGGCGAGCCGCTCGGCACTCAACTTCCGGACATGGCCGACGTCCTGAGCCTGCTCACCGCACGGCCCGGCGCATGGTGTGGCCGCCCACAGGCGGACATGCCGGACCGGCCGGCCGCCGGACGATCGCCCCGTCCCCCGATCGGCGGATCTACGATCAGATCGTGTATCTGATGATTTCGAAGTACCTGAAGCCGCTCGCTGAAGTCGACGCGGCTCGCGAGGACCACCTGACCTACCTCGCCGGCCTTGAAGAGCGTGGCCTCTCGGTGACCGCCGGCCGCCAGGAGCCCGCCGTGGGCGGCATCATCCTGCTGGACGTGGACACCGAGGCCGAGGCGCACGAGTTGATCGCCCAGGACCCGTACGTGCAGCGTGGCCTCGCGGAGTACACCGCCACCGGCTGGCACCCGACCCGTGGCGCGCTCGCCGGCTACCAGAGGACCAGGTCCTAGGGATCGAGATCCGATCCGGACAGCAGGCTTCTGATGGTCAATTCGGCGGTGACCGCGGGCGGGCACTCGTCGTAGATCACCGCGGTGCCCAGATAGCGGTCGCCGGTCAGGGTGCGCAGGCCACGTGCCTGCGCACCGGTCGAGGCCCAGTCGTCGACCACCAGGACGCGATCATCAGGTCCCAGCAGTCTTTCCCGGACACCCAGATGTTGTACGTCGCCCCGATGATCTGCCGGCACCTCGGCCCAGATCATCGGCTCCGCGATCGGTCGGCGGGCCCCGGCGCGGTAGGCCTCCACGAATCCGACGCCGAGCGACCGCGCCACGAGCGGGCCGAGCATGAATCCGGTGACTTCCGGCGAGACGACGACAGTCGGGCGCTCTGACCGGAAAAGATCAGCCAGCGCGGGGCCGAGGCCGTCCAGGATCCGGGGCTCCCGCCACCATCCGGAGCGGTCGCTGACGAGATATTCGCTGTTCGGACCGGGGTTGGTCCAGCGGAACTCGGATCGCAGAAGATCACGCAGATCGGTGGTCACCCCGACATCCTGTCACCGAGGACCGGTTCTTCTTGGACCGACCGAACGACGCCGATGGTGCCGGGTGGACAGAACCGACTCAGCCTAGGGGTCAAGATGATGCCCGAGGGCGGGTGGATCGGGCATGCTGTTCCGCGGAACCATGCCTACTTTGCTGCCGGGCCGACGCCCGATGAGCCCCGGGAACCGCGCCGGCCTCGGCGCGGCCGTCGTGCTGCTCGCTGTCGTGTCCGCCGTGGAGTTCGCCGATCAAGAATCCGCCCAGTTCGTGGGCCTGCTGGCGGCGGTTCCGTTCCTCGCCGCGGTCTTCGCGGTCTGGCAGATCGTCGTCGGCGTGGGCCTGGCAGCCACGGTGATCGGCGCGATCGTCGTGGGTGCGGCCGGTGATCAGGGCATGACCGGGATGGTCAACCTTCTGGGGATCATGCTGGCGACCGGCGTGGCGGCCGGCGGCGCGATCACCCGGCAGCGGCAGGCCGACCGGATCGCCGGACTGCTCCGGCTCGCGGCGGTGGCTCAGCAAGCGGTCCTGCGTCCGATCGGACCACAGGTGGGAGCGCTCTCGGTTGCGGGCCGCTACATCTCGGCTACTGCGGCGGCCGATATCGGCGGTGACCTGTACGAGGCGCTGAACACGCCGTACGGAGTCCGGATCATCATCGGCGACGTCCGTGGCAAAGGTCTCGACGCGGTTCGGCTCGCCAGCATCGTGCTCGGGTCGTACCGGCATGTGGCGTACGAGCGGGCCGACCTGAAATCGATCGTGGCCGACCTGGACCGTGCGGTGGCCCGCAGCGTCGGCGACGAGGACTTCGTGACCGCGGCGCTCGTCGAGGAGCGTGGCGGCACCCTGACGATCGTCAACTGTGGACATCCGGCGCCCTTGCTGCTGCGCCGTGGCCAGGTCATCCCGCTGGAGCCGCCGGCACCGGCGCCGCCGCTCGGGTTCATGCCCGAGGTCAAGGCACGGGTGGAGCGGCTGGAGCCGGGCGACCGGTTGCTGCTGTTCACCGACGGGCTCGGCGAGGCCCGCCGCGAGGGCGAGTTCTTCCCGACCGCGGACCGGGCGTGGCGGTTGCTCGGTCACGGCACTGTCGGCGACGGCTTGGCCTCGCTCGAGACCGCGCTCGTCGACTGGGTCTACGGGCGGCTCGAGGACGACATCGCCCTGGTGCTCCTGGAGTACGTGGGCCCGGACGGCGACGCTGCCGTGTCGGTGCCCAGCTGGGAAGTCGGCGCGGCCGGCAGTTAGACGGCCTTATGCCGCGCTGTCGTCGGGCTCGGCCGGAGCGGCCGGGGAGGTCGGCGCCGGCGATGGCGGGACCGTCTCGGGCTGGCGGTGCCGGCCGACGTAGTTGCGGGGCTGATTGGCCTGGCGCGGCTCCGGAATCAGGCTCTTGATCGTGGCGAACATGGCGTCCCCCTGACGTTCTTCGCTGTCTATCCGAAGAAACGAGCCTCATCGGCAGGCGATACGTGGTCCTGAGGGTTGAAGTCCGCAAATGGCCGAACGGCTGTCCGGTAAGCCACCTGATCGGCGACGTTTGACCCACGAACCGACGGACAAGCCCCCCTACCCGGTGGGTTCGACCGGAAACCCTGCCCGGGTTGTCGGTTGCTACCGATGGGTAATACAGTGGGGTTACTGACGGGTAACTCGCGTCCGGGAGAGCGGGGCCAAGCACGATGACGCACTACAAGAGCAACCTTCGGGACCTCCAGTTCAACCTGTTCGAGGTCTTCGGAGCGGAGAAGTCCCTCGGCCAGGCGCCGTTCGACGAGTTCGACCTGGAGAGCGCCCGCGACGTGCTCTCGGAGGTCGACCGGCTGGCCCGGGAGGACCTGGCCGCGAGCTACGCGGAGGCGGACCGCAACCCGCCGGTCTTCGACCCGGCGACGAACACCGCGCCGCTGCCGGAGTCGTTCAAGAAGTCCTACGAGACGTTCATGGCGTCCGAGTTCTGGCGGCTGGACCTGCCGTCCGCCCTCGGTGGTACGCCGGCGCCGCGCAGCCTCGTGTGGGCCGTCGCCGAGCAGATCCTCGGTGCGAACGCCCCGATCTGGATGTACTCGTCCGGTCCCTCCTTCGCCCACGTGGCCTACGTCGAGGGCACCGACGAGCAGAAGGAGTGGGCCAAGCTCTTCGTCGAGAAGCAGTGGGGCTCGACGATGGTCCTCACCGAGCCGGACGCCGGCTCGGACGTCGGCGCCGGCCGCACCCGGGCCATCCCGCAGGCCGACGGCTCGTGGCACATCGAGGGCGTCAAGCGCTTCATCACCTCGGGTGAGCACGACCTGACCGACAACATCATCCACTACGTCCTGGCTCGCCCGGTGGGCGTCGAGGGCGTCGGCGGTCCCGGCACCAAGGGCCTTTCGCTCTTCATCGTGCCGAAGTACCACTTCGACCCGGCCACCGGCGAGCTCGGTGAGCGCAACGGCGTCTACGCCACGAACGTCGAGCACAAGATGGGGATCAAGGTCTCCAACACGTGCGAGATGACCTTCGGCGAGCACGGCACCCCGGCCAAGGGCTGGCTGCTCGGCGAGGTGCACGAGGGCATCCGGCAGATGTTCATGATCATCGAGAACGCCCGGATGATGGTCGGCACCAAGGCGATCGCCACCCTGTCCACGGGCTACCTCAACGCGCTGGAGTACGCGAAGGGCCGCGTACAGGGCGCCGACCTGGTGCAGAACGGCGACAAGACCGCGCCGCGGGTCACGATCATGCACCACCCGGACGTACGCCGGTCGCTGCTGCTGCAGAAGTCGTACGCCGAGGCGCTGCGCGCCCTGGTCATCTACACCGCGACCTGGCAGGACAAGGTCGCCATCGCGCAGGCCGCCGGTGACGAGAAGGCCGCGAAGATCGCGAACAAGATCAACGACTTCCTGCTGCCGCTGGTCAAGGGCGTCGGCTCGGAGCGGGCCTACGAGCTGCTCGGTCACGAGTCGCTGCAGACCTTCGGTGGCTCCGGCTTCCTGCAGGACTACCCGCTCGAGCAGTACGTGCGGGACGCGAAGATCGACACCCTGTACGAGGGCACGACCGCGATCCAGAGTCTCGACCTGATCTTCCGCAAGATCGTCAAGGACAACGGCCGCGCGCTCGGCACGATCGCCGCCGAGATCCAGAGCTTCGTCGAGAGCGAGGCCGGCAACGGTCAGCTCAAGGACGAGCGGCTGGCGCTCGGCAAGGCGCTCGGCGAGATGCAGCAGATCCTCGGCGTCACGCTCGGCTGGCTGCAGGCGGTCCAGGGTGGCGAGGCCCGCGAGCTCTACAAGATCGGTCTCGTCTCCCGCCGGGTCCTGCTGGCCCTCGGCGACGTCATCCTCGCGTGGCTGCTGCTGCGCCAGGCCGAGGTGGCGCTCAACGCGCTGAACGGCGAGCTCTCCGAGGCGGACAAGACGTTCTACACCGGCAAGGTGGCGGCCGCCCGCTTCTTCGCCCGCGAGATCCTGCCGCGCATCGGCTCGGATCGCCGCATCATCGAGAACACCAACCTCGACGCGATGGATCTGCCCGAGGAAGCGTTCTGATCTGAAGCTTTTCCCACTCTCCTGAAAAAGGCGATGGCCGGCAGACAATGACGTCTGCCGGCCATCGTTTTTCGTGGTGGCGTTCCGTGTGGACGGTGCCGTATCATCGTCGCCGATATCCATGATCATGGCTACGGGGGCCGTTCATGCGGGCTGTCTCGTCCTCACTCGTCGCGATCCTGCTCGGTGCGGGTCTCGCCTCTCCTGCCTACGCGGCTTCCAAGACCTATGACGTGCTTCCGGGCCGGCTCGTCATCGGCCTGTACACCTATGCCGGCGCCAGCCCGGCCGCGGCGATGGAGCGACTCGGAGATCTCGCGCTCAGCGAGGCCCGGATGGTCCCTGGGAGGCCGGCCTTCGTGGTCGACGTGCCGCCGGACCGCAGTCAGGAGGCCATCAAGCTGGTCATGGGCGCGCCAGGCGTCCGCCACTTCGGCGCCGAGGTGCGGATGCGGCCCGACACGATTCCCGGTGATCCGGCGAAGGCCGGGACGCTGGACACCGTACGGGTGCCCGCTGCCCGCACCTGGGGCGCCGGAAGCCCGGACACCGTCGTCGCGGTGGTGGACAGCGGTGTCAGTCCGACCGCTGAGCTTCCCGCCGACCGGCTGCTGGCCGGGCGTGACTTCGTCGATGGCGACGACGACGCGTCCGACGCGAGCGGGCACGGCACGCTGGTGGCGAGCGTCATCGCCGGCACCGGGGTGAACGGCGTCTGCCCGAAGTGCCGCATCCTGCCGGTCCGGGTGAGCAATGCTGACGGCGGATACGCCGCTGACATCGCCGCCGGCATCGTCTGGGCCGCCGACCAGGGCGCTCCCGTGATCCACGTGTCGGGGGCCGGCTGGAGCACCAGCCGAGTGCTGGAGGAAGCCGTCACCTACGCCGGCTACAAGGGCTCCCTCGTCGTCGGCGAGGCGTTGAATCCGGCGGTCGCCACCGAGGACGTGTACGGGACGGAGCGGCGGAGCCTGGCGGCCGGGACCGTGGACCGTGCCGGCCTGGTGAACGGCGGCGTCACGGACAGCACCAACTACTGGTCCGATGTGGCCGCCGCCGACAACCTCCGGGTTCTGGACGCGACCGGAACCGCGCGTTACCTGGCCGGAACCGCCGCGTCGGCCGCCGTCGTCGCCGGCACGGCCGGATTGGTCCTGTCCGCGAAGCCGGACGCCACCGCCGAGCAGGTGCGCGAGTCGATCCTGCGCAACGCGCTGCCCGGCAACCACCTCGGCGAATACCCCCTGTCGGTGCTGGACGCGGGCGCGGTGCTGAGCGAGTTCGGCACCGCCGACACGAAGGCGCCGGTGGTCGCGGCGACCGGCCTGACCGCCGGGCAGATCGTCGGGACGACCCCGGTGGTGGTCCGGCCGCGGATCACCGACGACCACGGCGTGAAGCGTGTCGAGCTCCTCCGCGGCGGCAAGGTCGTCGCCGAGCGGCGCACCCCGTGGGACAAGCCGCTGACGCTCACCGCGCCGGCCAAGTGGACCGGGCAGCAGGACGTGACCGTCCGCACCTACGACTACGCCGGCCACGTCGGCGAGGCCACCACGAACGTCCGGTTCGACACCGTCGCACCGACCGTCACCTTCGTCTCGCCGAAGCTGAACACCGCGGTCCGCAGCCCGTTCCAGGTCGTCATCTCCACCGACGCCGACGTCACGTCGGTGACCGCTTCCGGCGTCAAGATGGTCCGCCAGCCGGGCACCAACCTCTGGAAGGCGACGCTGCGGTCCGGCGACGGCGGCGGCGGGATCTTCTCGATCGATGCGAGGGACGCGGCCGGCAACGTCGCCACCCCGAACTGGACCGGCACCGTCGACTCCACGGCGCCGACCGCGAAGACGATCAGCCCGGCCGAGAAGACCCGGGTGCGCAGCACCGTCACCACCTCGGTGAGCGGGATCCAGGACCAGATCGGACTCGCGAAGGCCGAGCTCTGGGTGGACGGCAAGTACGCCGGCGCCGGCACGTCCCGCAAGGTCAGCACGGCTGGTAAGAACGGCAACGTCAAGCTGACCTGGAAGCTCACCGACAAGCTCGGCAACGCCCGCACCTACACGCGGACCGTGATCGCCGACAACAAGGGCCCATCGGTGTCGATCACCAAGGCGCCGAAGAACAAGGCCAAGGTCACCGGCACGGTCAAGGTCTACGTGAAGGCCTCGGACACCGCCGGCGTCGCGCGCGTCGAGCTGCTCGTGAACGGCAAGGTCGTCGCCACCGACAAGACCTCGGCGTACGTGCTGAGCGTCAACACGAAGAAGCAGGCGAAGACGATGAAGGTGCGGGTCCGGGCGTACGACAAGCTCGGCAACGTCACTTACACGACCACCCGGACCTGGTCCCGCAAGTGAGGGCCGCGGCCGTAACCCTGGCTGCCACGCTGCTCGGCGCCGTGGTCGCCGCTCCCGCGAATGCCGCGGCCGCTCCGCCCGTACGAATCAATATCGGTCTTGTCGCGGACACCGACGGAGACGCGCTGCTGAATCGGCTCGGTATCGCGGCGAGTGAGCCGCGCGTCGTCGAGAGCATCGGTGTGCTCAGTGTCGCGGTGCCGGCCGATGCCGCCCAGGCCGCGGTGAAGGCGCTGGCCGGGGAGAAGGCCGCGGTCCGGTTCGTGGAGACCGATCACTGGACCGCCGGCGGCGCGACCCCCGAGAGGCTCACCGGCCGCGAGCTGGAGCTGGTGAACGTTCCGAACGGTGGTGCCCACCTCGGCAGTGACGCGGTCACCGTGGCCGTCGTCGACAGCGGGGTCACCGCCAACCGGGATCTGCCGGCCTCGCGGATCGTTCCCGGGTACGACTTCGTCGACGGCGACACTGATCCTGCCGACGACAGCGGGCACGGAACGATGGTGGCCGGCGTCATCGCGGCCGCAGCGGGCGACGACTTCGGCACGACGGGAGTCTGCGCCGCGTGCCGGATCATGCCGGTACGGGTGGTCCGCAACGACTCCGAGGACCAGGTCGAGGGCAGCGTGGCCGATCTGGCGGCCGGCATCGTCTGGGCGGCCGATCACGGCGCCCGGATCATCAACGTCTCGCTGTTCACGTTCGAGGACAGCCGCATGCTCGCGGAGGCGGTGCGGTACGCCGACGGCAAGGGCGCCCTGATCGTGGCGCCGGCCGCGAATATCGGCCCGGATCGGCTCTACCCCGCGGCGACCGAGCCGGTCCTCGGCGTCACCCAGGCCCTGTCGGAGGGGAACGCCGGCCACCTCAACACCGAGGAACCGCCGTGGGTCGACCTGGCGGCCTCGTCGAGTGCACCCGCTGTCGACGCGAACGGCCGGCTGCGGGCCATCGGCTGGGTGGAGGCGCCGGCCGCGCTCACCTCGGGCGCGGCAGCGCTGCTCCTGTCCGCGAAGCCGGGCATCGAAGCGGCCGGCCTGCGCGAGGCGCTCATGAAGAACGCCACGCCGGCCAACTACCGGATGGACAAGTGGCCCGTCGACTTCCTGAATGTGGGACGCGCGCTCTACAGCCTCGGCGGCGAGGACACCGTGGCGCCCCGGGTGACCGGCCTCGGGCTGACCCGGACGCAGGGCGGCGTGGTCGGCCAGGTGGCGGAGATCTGGCCGGCGATCGTCGACGACTACGGCGTGGACCATGTGGAGTTCTTCGTCGACGGCAAGCCGATCGGCACCCGTGACCGCACCTGGAAGACGATCTATCTGGAGCCGCCGGACGATTTCGCCGGGACGATCCGCGTCACGGCGAGGGTGCACGACCTGTCGGGCCGCGTGGGCGAGCTGACGCAGACGGTGCCGGTGGACACCGCCGGGCCCGTCGGCGGTTCCTTCCTGGCCCCCGCGAAGTCCACGGTGTACCGCCGCGCCGTCCCGGTCAAGGTGGTGTTCCGGGGCACCTCGGACGTCGCCTTGGCCACGGTGAACGGCAAGGACATGACCCGGGTCGCCGGCACCCAGGACTGGCAGGCGACGGTCGAGCCGAGCGTCACCGAGGACGGCGAGTACGGCTCTTTCCAGGTCCGGGTCTACGACGCCCTGAACAACGAAACGATCCACCAGCGAGACGTGATCATCGACGGCGCGCCGCCGACCGCACGGGTCGTGCCGGCGCAGAACACCCGGGTGCGGGGCTCGGTCCGGACCTATCTGGAAGACCTGCGGGATCAGACCGGCCTCGCCGAGTCCGGCCTGTGGGCGAACGGGAAGTACGTCGGCGACGGCATCGGCCGGTGGGTCGACACCAGCGGGGTGAACGGCAACTTCGTCCTGACCTGGAAACTGACCGACAAGGCGGGGAACACCGCGGTCCTGAACCGCACCCTGATCGCCGACAACGCCGGCCCGACGGCGACGGTCAACCCGTCGCAGAACAAGCGGGTGCGGGGCACCTTCACCACGTCGGTCACCGGGGTGAAGGACGGGGCCGGTCTGGCGAAGGCCGAGCTGTGGGTGGATGGGAAGTACGCGGGCGCGGGCACGTCTCGCAAGGTCAGCACGGGTAAGAAGAACGGCAGCGTCAAGCTGACCTGGAAGCTGACCGACAAGCTGGGTAACGCGCGGACCTACACGCGGACCGTGATCGCGGACAACAAGGGTCCGTCGGTGTCGATCACGAAGGCGCCGAAGAACAAGGCGAAGGTCAAGGGGACGGTCAAGGTCTACGTGAAGGCCTCGGATGTTTCCGGCGTCGCGCGCGTCGAACTGATCGTCAACGGCAAGGTCGTCGCCGCGGACAAGACTTCGGCGTACGTGCTGAAGGTCAACACCAAGAAACAGAAAAAGAAGATGAAGGTACGGGTGCGCGCGTACGACAAGCTCGGCAACGTCACCTACACGGCGACCCGGACCTGGACCCGGTGACGAACATCGATATGATCGCAAGCTCATCCATGTAGCCAATGGTCACGGGGGCCATCGCTTGCGCGCTCTATCGCTATCCCTTGCTGCCGTTCTGCTGACCGGCGCGGCCGTCACGGCGGCGACGCCGGCGGCCGCCGCGCCGTCGCTGCTGCCGTTCAACCTCGGTCTCGCGCCGGGCGTCGACGCGTCGACACTGACCACCCGCCTGGGCGTCGTCCACCGAGGTCTGGAGTGGATTCCGGGGCTGAACGCGGTCCGGGCCGATCTCGAGTACGACGACTTCGCCGCGCTGTGGAACAAGCTGAAGGCGGCGCAGCCGGAGATCCTGCGTTACGCCGAGGTCGAGCAGACCGTCGACCTGAACGAGTCGGAGGTCCGGCCGCTGAACGGCCGTGAGCTGGAGATCGTCAAGCCGTCGCGGGCGAAGCCGGAGGGCCGGCCGGTGACCGTGGCGGTCCTCGACACCGGTGTCACGGCGAACGCGGCGCTGCCGGCGAGCCGGCTGGTCACCGGCGTCGACGCCACCAGGCTGCCCTTCGTGATGCTCCCGGAGCAGCCTGACATGGGCAAGAACACCGCTGACGACGCCGGGTTCGGGACGATGGCCGCCGGGATCATCGCCGGTGACTCGGGTTTCTGCCCGAGCTGCCGGATCATGCCGGTGAAGATCGCCAACCAGTATCGAGGTGAGCTCACCTCGCTCTCCGCGTCGCTCGCGGCGGGCATCGTCTGGGCCACCGACAACGGCGCCCAGATCATCACCACGCCGGCCGTGGTCCAGTCGAACAGCAACCTGATCCGTGAGGCGGTCGCGTACGCGCTGTCGAAGGACGTGCTGATCGTCGCGTCGGCCGGTAAGTACGCGAACGATGGTCGTCCCGTCTACCCGGCCGCCACCGACCCGGTCCTCGCGGTCAGCGCCGTCGACACGAACGGCGGGTTCACCGGGCGCAGCAACTACGACCGGAACCAGCACGCCCGCTGGATCGACGTGGCCGCGGCCGAGGGTGCTCCGGCGGTGGACCACCTCGGCGAGAAGAAGCAGCTCGCCGGCGTCGAGGGGGCGACCGCCGTGACGGCCGGCGCCGCCGCGCTGGCGCTGTCGTCGAAGGCGGGAGCGACAGCGGCCGAGGTGCGCCGGGCGATCACCTTCAACACGACCGTGGGTGACCTGCCGGTGCTGAACGCGGGCCGGGCCGTCCACGACGTGGTCCGCGACGACAGCGAGGCGCCTGTCGTCACGTCGACCGGCCTGACCGACGGCCAGCTGGTCACCAAGACGGTGTCGATCAAGCCGACCGCCACCGACGACTACGGGATCGGCACGTTCGCCCTCTTCCTCGACAACAAGTACGTCTCGTCGATCTCGAAGCCGTGGGAGGCGTTGCGGTTCGTGCCGCCGGCCGGCTTCTCCGGGGACTTCCCGGTGACGATCCGGGTGGTCGACTACTCCGGTAAAGCGGCCATCAAGACCACTGTCGTGAAGGTCGACACCCTGGGCCCGACCGGCGCCATCGCCTCCCCGGCGGCCGGCACGCACATCCGCGGCGCGGCGAAGGTCGTCTTCCGCGGTGCTGCGGACGTCGCCTCCGCCAAGGTCAACGGTGTGGCGATGAAGAAGACGGGCGCCGACTGGGTGGCTTCCGCCGTACCGAGCAAGGGTCAGCTCCTCGTCGAAGCGGCCGACGCGCACGGCAACATCACCCGATTCACCCGGACCGTGGTGGCCGACAACGACGGACCGACGGCGACGGTCAACCCGGCTGCCGGCACCAGGAAGAAGGGCACCTTCACCACCTCGGTCACCGGCGTGAAGGACGCGTCCGGCGTGGCGAAGGCCGAGCTGTGGGCGAACGGGAAGTACCTGGGCGCGGGCTTCTCGAAGAAGGTGGCGACCGGCAAGCTGAACGGCAACGTGAAGCTGGTCTGGAAGCTGACCGACAAGCTGGGCAACGCGCGGACCTACACGCGGACCGTGATCGCGGACAACAAGGGTCCGTCGGTGTCGATCACCAAGGCGCCGAAGAACAAGGCGAAGGTCAAGGGCACGGTCAAGGTCTACGTGAAGGCCTCCGACTCGGCCGGTGTCGCTCGCGTCGAGCTGCTCGTCAACGGCAAGGTCGTGGCCAAGGACGTGAAGGCCGGCTACGTCCTGTCGGTGAACACCAAGAAGCAGAAGAAGACCATGAAGGTACGGGTCCGGGCGTACGACAAGCTCGGCAACGTCACCTACACCAGCACCCGCACGTGGTATCGGTCGTGATCGACCTGCCGTAGCATCCTGATCAGAATTCATGATCTTGGCTACGGGGGCCTGCTCGTGCGAGTGATCTCATCGTCTCTGGTGGCGATTCTGCTGAGTGCGGGAGTGGCGGCTCCCGCCCTCGCAGCGGACGCGGCACCGGTTCGCCTCGACGTCGGCATCGCGACCGGCGTCGATCCTGCGGCGATCGTCGCCACCCTCGGCGCGGACGCGCCGCAGCCCGAGTCGGTGACCGGCCTCGATGCGTTCACCGTCGACCTTCCGGCCGATCGGGTGGCCGCCGCCCTCGCCACCCTGACGAAGACGCCGGGGGTGCGGTACGCCGAGCGGAGCGTCCTGGTCCAAGCGGACAGCACGTCGTCCGACCCGATGGAGATCCCGCAGGCACAGACCTGGACCCGGGGAAGCTCGGACCTCATCGTCGCGGTCGTCGACACGGGCGTCAGCCCGACCATCGATCTCGGCGAGGACCGGCTGGTCGAGGGATACGACTTCGTCGACGGCGACGCCGACGCCGCGGACGGCAGTGGCCACGGCACCGTCGTGGCGGGGGTCATCGCCGCTGATGTGGACAACGGAACCGGCGCCAAAGGCGTCTGCGACGAGTGCCGCGTCATGCCCGTCCGTGTGTTGGGGGATCTCGGCAACCCGAAGCCCGAGGGAACGTCGGCGGACGTCGCCGCCGGGATCGTCTGGGCCGCCGACCACGGCGCGAGGATCATCAATCTGTCCCTCAGTACGGCTTCACCGAGCTCGCTGCTGCGGGACGCGGTTGCGCACGCGTCGGGCAAGGGCGCCCTGGTCGTCGGTTCGGCCGGGAACGTCAGCTCCCCCGCGAAGCGATACCCGGCCGCGTACGAGCCGGTGCTGGCGGTCTCGTTCCAGGCCGCCATGGGCCAGAACTCGGTGGAGCGCTGGGTGGACCTCACGGCGTACGCGGGCGACAGGGTGGTCATCGGCCGGGACGGAACCAGGCAGGTCGCGGCGGGCTCCTCGGCGGCGACCGCCGTCGTCTCCGGAATCGCCGCGCTGGCCTTCGCGATGAAACCGTCCGCCACCGCCGACGAGGTGCGGGGAGTCATCAAGCGGTCCGCCGAACGTCGTAGCTATCAGAAGCCCTACGACGCGCCGTTCGTGAACGCGGCGAAGACGGTCTACAGCCTCGGCGGCACCGACACGGTCCCCCCGGTGGTCTCCGCGACCGGATTCAGCGACACCAGGCTGTACGCGCTGGACGGCGCGCAGGCGACGCCGACGGTCAGCGACGACCACGGGATCGAACGGGTCGAGTACATCGTCGGCGGCAAGGTGATCGCTGCCGTGCCGATGGCCAACTGGTACTACTGGCTGTCCCCGGCCGATGGATTCAAGGGCACGATGCCGGTGACCGTCCGCGCTTACGACTACGGCGGTAACCGGGCGGAGAAGACCACGGTCCTTCATTTCGACGCCGAGCGGCCGACCGGGGCGTTCGTGGAGCCGGCCACCACTGTCGTGCACGGGAAGGTGCAGGTGGTGGTCGAGTCGCCGTCGCCGGATGTCGACTTCATCTGGGGCACCGACCAGACGATGACCCGGATCCCCGGCACCAACCGCTGGAAGGGCATGGTCGACCTGTCGAAGACGATGGAGTGGTCGACCATCAACGTCTACGTCCGTGACAAGGTCGGCAACCAGAGGACCGTGAGCAAGACCGTCTTCGTCGACTCCGAGGCACCTTCCGGAGGCGTCATCACGCCCGCGGCGGGCAAGCGCGTCCGGGGCACGTTCACGAGCACGCTGACCGACGTCGTGGACGAAAGCGGCGTGGTGAAGACCGAACTCTGGGCGAACGGCCGATATCTCGGCACCGGCACGTCGAAGCAGGTCGCGACGGGTGGGACGAACGGCAACGTGAAGCTGGTCTGGAAGGTCACCGACAAGTTCGGCCAGTCCCGGACCCTGCCCACCCGGACCGTGATCGCCGACAACAAGGGTCCGTCGGTGTCGATCACCAAGGCGCCGAAGAACAAAGCCAAGGTCAAGGGCACGGTCAAGGTCTACGTAAAAGCTTCGGATGCTTCCGGTGTCGCTCGCGTCGAGCTGCTCGTGAACGGCAAGGTCGTGGCCAAGGACGTGAAGGCCGGCTACGTCCTGTCGGTGAACACGAAGAAGCAGAAGAAGACCATGAAGGTACGGGTCCGGGCGTACGACAAGCTCGGCAACGTCACCTACACCAGCACCCGCACCTGGTATCGGCGATGAACGTCGATACGGTTTCCGTCCGATCGTTTGTGGACTAGTGGCGACGGGGGCCATCGGTGCGCGTACTTGCCATCCTTCTTGCCACTACGCTGCTCACCGGTGCCGTCGCGGCGCCGGCATCTGCGGCTGAGCAGACCACCGCCCGGATCAATGTCGGACTGGTTGCCTCCGGTGACACGGCGGCCGTCCTCGGTCTGCTCGGCGACCGGGCGCTGACAACCCGGTCGATCGCCGGCCTCACCGCGATCATCGTCGAGGTTCCGGCGACGGCCGCGGAGGCCGCCGTCGCCGCGCTGGCTGCGGACACCGCCCACGTCCGGTACGCGGAACTCGACGGCATCGTCGAGGCGGACGCCGACAAGTACGAGAGCACCAACAATCGGCCGTACACCTACACCAGGGTCCTGGGTGCGCGGACCTGGGGTCTCGGCGATCCGTCGATCACCGTGGCGGTCGTCGACTCCGGTGTCACGCCGAGCGTCGAGTTGCCCGCAGCCCGCCTGACCCCCGGGTACGACTTCGTGGACGACGACGCGGACCCGGCCGACGACGACGAGCACGGCACCATGGTCGCCGGCGTGATCGCGGGCGAGGTCGACAACGAGGTGGGTGCCTCCGGTGTCTGCGCGAGGTGCCGGATCATGCCAGTCCGGGTGCTGGCGCACCGCGAAGGCGGCCCGGCCCAGGGCGCGACCTCGGACGCCGCCGCCGGCATTGTCTGGGCGGCCGCTCAGGGCGCTCAGGTGATCAACGTGTCGATGAGTACCGCGCAGCCGAGCCGCCTGCTCGAGGAGGCGGTCCGCCAGGCGAGCGGCAAGGGTTCGCTGGTCGTGGCTGCCGCTGGCAACGACGGCGTGCAGGCCCGGCACTATCCGGCGGCGATCGAGCCGGTCCTGGCGGTGGGCACGGTCCGGGAGGGCCACACGACCTCGACGAACCGGAACGCGCGTGGCGATCTCTGGATTGACGTGGCTGCCGAGGACGGCATGTACGCGATGGACCTCGAGTCGGACAACCGCAAACTCCTCGGCACCTCGGGGCCGGCCGCCCTGGTGTCCGGTATTGCGGCGCTCGGGTTCGCGGCCCGCGCCGGCAACACCGCCAAGGCGGTCCGGTCCGCGATCCTGGCCGGCGCCGTACGGCCGCGCTACGACACCTACTCCTCCGTCTGGGATCCGTCGATCGTCGACGCGAGCTACACCATCTCGAGGCTCGGCGCTGTCGACGACGTGGCACCGGTCATCTCGGACACCGGCCTCGTCGACGGCCAGGTGCTGAGCTGGGACGGCGTGCCGATCAATCCGA
Source organism: Actinoplanes sp. OR16 (assembly GCF_004001265.1). Classification (GTDB taxonomy): domain Bacteria; phylum Actinomycetota; class Actinomycetes; order Mycobacteriales; family Micromonosporaceae; genus Actinoplanes. The sequence goes on from NZ_AP019371.1 coordinate 2,382,393, forward strand.
CGGCCTCCGACGACCACGCGATCCAGCGCATCGAGGAGATCGTCGACGGCAAGGTGATCGCCACGGTGGACCGGCCGTGGCACGACCTCTACGTCAAGGTGCCGATCGGGACCACGGGCCGGGTTCTGGTCACCATCCGGGCATACGACTACGCCGGGAACCACGCCGACGCGTTCACCACGGTTCAGGCCGACGCGGGCAAGCCGGTCGCGTCCTTCGTCCCGCCCGTACCGGGCACCTACTTCCGGACGGGTCGACCGGCGCAGGTCGTGGTGCGGGTGGCAGCGGACAGCCCGCCGGTCACCAGGATCTTGGGTGCGGCCGGCAAGTTCGTTCAGGTAACCGGCACCGATGACTGGACCGGCACGGTCACCCCGACCGCGTCGGGATTCGTGACGGTGAACGTCGTCGGAGCCAACCGGATCTCCGTGTCACGCAGCACCTATCTGCCGATGGACGACCAGGGCCCGCAGGTCGCCGCGTTCTCGCCGAAGTCCGGCGCGTTCGTCCCGGGCACGTTCACGAGCGCGCTGAGCGGAGTCATCGACCTCCAGAGGGTGACGAAGGCTGAGCTGTGGGTGGACGGCCGACTTACCGGCACCGACACCGCAGCGCCGTTCGCGATCACGGTCCGGGGTCTGAAGACCTCGCAGCCGCGGCTCCGCTGGCAGCTGACCGACGCCGGCGGCAACGTCACCACGCTGTCCTGGACGGTCCGAGTGGACACGGACGGGCCGACGGCGACGGTCGATCCCGCTCAGAGCAAGCGAATCAGGGGTACGTTCACCTCGGCGGTGACCGGGGTGAAGGACGCGTCCGGCGTGGCGAAGGCCGAGTTGTGGGCGAACGGGAAGTACCTGGGCGCGGGCTTCTCGAAGAAGGTGGCGACCGGCAAGCTGAACGGCAACGTGAAGCTGGTCTGGAAGCTGACCGACAAGCTGGGCAACGCGCGGACCTACACGCGGACCGTGATCGCGGACAACAAGGGTCCGTCGGTGTCGATCACCAAGGCGCCGAAGAACAAGGCGAAGGTCAAGGGCACGGTCAAGGTCTACGTGAAGGCCTCCGACTCGGCCGGTGTCGCTCGCGTCGAGCTGCTCGTCAACGGCAAGGTCGTGGCCAAGGACGTGAAGGCCGGCTACGTCCTGTCGGTGAACACCAAGAAGCAGAAGAAGACCATGAAGGTACGGGTCCGGGCGTACGACAAGCTCGGCAACGTCACCTACACCAGCACCCGCACCTGGCGTCGCTAGCGGTTCAGGCCCGGGCGGTGTGCCGGCGGATCAGGCGCATCGCCCCGGGCTCGACCGAGGACCACGGCTTGTCGCTGCCGTGCACGGCGAGTCCGGAGGTCTTGATCTCGACGACCGAGCCCTGGAACTCGTCGTCCGGTAGGAGCAGCGCGGACACTTCGGACACGGTCGGGTTGTGGCCGACCACGAGGACCGTGCGTACCGTGTCGGGGACCGCTCGGAGCAGGTCGAACACCTCGGTGCGGCCGCCGAAGTAGAGGCCTTCCTCGTAGTGCACCTCGGGCGCGGCGTGGCCGTTGTCGCCCTGTGCGAGCGCCACCGAGGCGTTCTGCCACGTCTGCCGGGTGCGCTTGGCCGGCGAGCAGAGCACGAGGTCCGGGTGCAGGCGGGCATCGGCGAGCCAGGCGCCCGCGGCGTCCGCGTCGGACTCACCCCGTTCGGTGAGCGCGCGGTCGAAATCGACGAGTTCACCGGGCGTCTCCGCCTTGGAGTGGCGCAGCAGGATGAGCGTTCGCGAGGTCATGGCACCAGCTTGCCTGATTGGAATTTCGCGTGGGCGGGTAAACGGTCGATCGACGCATTCATCACGGTCGAGCGCGGACGCACGGCCGGGCGGACACCCGAGGAGGGTCCGATGGGCATCGGCGCGAGCATTTTCCTGCTGATTCTGGGCGCGATCCTGGCGTTCGCCGTGGAGGCGGACATCAGCGGTCTCGACATCAACGTCATCGGCTGGATTCTGATGGTCGGCGGTCTGGTCGGCCTGATCATCACACTCTGGTACTGGAACAGCCGTCGCCGGACGGTGGTGACCCGCACGCAGCAGCCGGTCGCCGGCGCCGGTTACAGCAGTGAGTACCGCGAGGTCCGCCGCAACGACGATGTTCCCCCGCCGCCGCCCCCGGCGTACTCCTGATCGAACAGTCGGAAAAGCCCCGGGCGACCCCAACGGCCCGGGGCTTCTCCGTGACGTCAGACGTACAGGGCGAAATAGATCGCGATGTGGTGGCAGATCGCTGCGACGAGCGTGCACGCGTGGAAGAACTCGTGGTGCCCGAAGACGGTCGGCCACGGGTTCGGCCGGCGCAGCGCGTAGAAGACCGCCCCGACCGTGTAGATCGCGCCGCCCACGATCATCAGGACCAGGATGGTCACGCTCATGTGCACGACGTCCGGGATGATCGCGACGGCGACCCAGCCCAGGGCGACGTAGAGCGGCGCGCCGACCCAGCGTGGCAGGTGCGGCCAGAGCATCTTGAGCGCGACGCCGCCGAGCGCGCCACCCCACACCAGGCTGAGCATCAGCGTGGCCTTGCTCTCGCTGAGCAGCAGCACGCAGAACGGCGTGTAGGTGCCGGCGATGAAGATGAAGATCATCGAGTGATCCATCCGCCGCATGATCTGGTAGCCGCGTTCGCTCCAGACCCGGCGGTGGTACAGCGCGCTGGTGCCGAAGAGACCGCACACCGTGATGCTGTAGATGAGGCAGCTGATGAACGGACCGATGCCCGGGCGGGTCAGAGCGATCGAGCAGAGCACGATGCCGCAGACCAGGGCGACGAAGAATGCGTACTGATGCAACCGGCCGCGCAGCCTCGGCTTGCCGAGATCGGCGGGCTTCATCCGGAACGGGGTTGAGGTCGTCACGCGATCCAGGTTACGGCACCGTAGGTTACTAATGGGTAGTGATGCCGCATACGGAAAAGCATGCCCGATGATTTCCTCATGAAGGTACGACGTGCCGGCGCCTCGGCGCTGTTGATCGAGTGTGCTGACGCCGATCGGGTGGAGGATTGGCGGGCCGAGCTCTGGCGCCGCCGGGAGAGCGGCGAGCTCCGGGTCGAGGAGATCGTTCCAGGAGCGCGGACGGTGCTGCTCGACGGCGTCGATCCGGAGATCGTGGAGCGCCTGGCCTCCTGGGAGCCGCCGCCGGGCGGCGCTCGTGCCGAGGGGCCGCTCGTGGAGGTGCCGACGATCTTCGACGGCGAAGATCTGGCCGACGTCGCGGAGATCTGGCAGGTGTCCGTTGCGGAGGCGGTGAAACGCCTGGTCGAGACACCGCTGACGGTGGCGTTCTGCGGCTTCGCACCCGGTTTCGCCTATCTCCGCGGCTTCCCCGAGGCTTGGTCGGTGCCGCGGCTCGCAGCTCCGCGGCCTCGCGTACCGGCTGGTTCGGTGGCCCTCGCCGCCGGCTATGCCGGCATCTATCCGGCGGCCTCGCCGGGTGGGTGGCGCTTGGTGGGTCACACCCACTTGGAGATCTTCGATGTACGCCGGGAGCACCCCTCTCTCCTCGTCCCCGGAACTCGCGTGAACCTGGTCGAGGAGAAGAAGTGATCACCGTTCTGCGAGCCGGCCCGCTCACCACCGTCCAGGACCTCGGTCGTCCCGGCTACGCGCATCTCGGCGTGCCCCGCTCCGGCGCGCTCGACGTCCCCGCGCTGCGGCGTGCCAACCGCCTCGTCGGCAACCCGGACGACGCCGCCGGGCTGGAGACCACGCTGATGGGCTGCAAGCTGCGCTTCGAGACGGCGGCGACGGTCGCGGTGACCGGGGCCGCGGCGACGGTGAAGCTCGACAAGGAGCCGGCCCTCGGCCCGGTCGTGGCGGTGCCGGCCGGTGGCGTGCTGGAGATCGGCCGGGCCACCGGCGGCGTGCGCTCCTACATCGCCGTCGCCGGCGGGATCGCTGTCGAGCCGGTGCTCGGCAGCCGGTCCACCGACACGCTCTCCGATCTTGGACCGGCGAAGCTGGCCGATGGCATGACGCTGCCGATCGGTTCGGCCATCATTTCAAATGGCGCGCCTTCAGATTATTCGCGCGTGGCTCCGGGGAGCGGCGAGGAGATCGTTCTCGGGGTCCGGCTCGGGCCGCGCGATGATTGGTTCGACGTGGCGGGACTGTTCGGTACCCCGTACAAAATCAGTCCTCTGAGCAACCGCGTCGGCGCCCGGATGGCCGGCACGGCCCTGACCCGCACCAAGGTCGGCGAGCTGCCGTCCGAAGGCGTGGTGCTCGGATCGGTGCAGGTGCCGGCCGACGGCCAGCCGATCGTCTTCCTCGCCGACCACCCCACGACCGGCGGATATCCGGTGATCGGCGTGGTCGGTGACGTCACGCCGCTGGCGCAGGCCCGGCCGGGGACTACGGTTCGGTTCCGTGAGCTTCATTGACCTCAACGCCGACCTCGGCGAAGGCTTCGGCGCCTGGCAGCTCGGCGACGACGACGCCCTGCTCGACGTCGTGACCTCGGCGAACGTGGCCTGCGGCTTCCATGCCGGAGATCCCTCCACGATGTACCGGGTGTGCCGCACGGCTTCCGAGAAGGGCGTGGCGGTCGGCGCGCAGGTCGGCTACCGGGACCTGGCCGGTTTCGGTCGCCGCCGGATCGAATACACCCGAACCGACCTTCGCGACGACATCCTCTACCAGATCGGCGCCCTGGAAGCCTTCTGCCGAGCTGCCGGCGACCGTGTGCGCTATCTGAAACCGCATGGGGCGCTCTACAACACCGCGGCCGTCGACGAACTGCAGGCGGGTGCCGTCGTGGATGCGGTGCTGGCCTGGGATCCGGCGCTGCCGGTGCTGTGCCAGCCGGGCTCGGTGCTGGCCGTGGCGGCAGTGGAAGCCGGGCTCACGGTGGTCGGCGAAGGCTTCGCCGACCGTGGCTATCTGGCCGACGGCCGTCTGGTGCCGAGGTCCGCTCCGGGTGCGCTCGTCCACTCACCGGCGGACGTGGTCACCCGAGCCGTGCGAATGGCAGTGAGCGGCTCGGTCGTCGCCGTGGACGGGTCGATGGTGGCGTGCCCGATCCGTTCCATCTGCGTCCATGGCGACACGCCGGGCGCCGTCGACCTGGCCCGAGCAGTCCGGGCCGGGCTGGAAGGCCACATGGCAGTGCGCCCGTTCGCCTAGACCCTGGCTCCGTCAGCGCACGCGACTCGGCTGCCGCGTGCGCTGACCGGTGTTCACGACTCGTCCATGCCTCGGAGGATCAAGGGGAGGCGGCTCGGGGCGGACGGGTCGATGACGATCGGGACGCCCCAGTCCTGACGGGTCAGGTGGCAGGCACCGAACTCGGTGTCGACGTCGCAGGTGGCGGCCTGAGCCACCACCTGCAGGACGCCCTTCGGCACATCCGGGTTGAGGACGAGGCGGCGGGACAGATCGGTGGTGACGCCGTCGCCTTCCAGCAGCAGCTCGGCGGGGGACGCGGAGACGGTGAGGCGCAGAGGGGAGCCGAACTGGCTGTCCAGCTTCTGGCCCGGGGCCGGCGTGAAGATCACGTCGAGCGTGACTTCGCCGGGAGCCAGGTGGGACGGCGGGCGCTCGGTCTTGTGCCGTTCACCGCTGACCGTCTTCACCACGCCGGGGGCGAGGCGGGTCAGCCGGTGGGCGGCGGACTCGACGACCACGACCTCGCCGGCCGCGGTGACCAGCACGTCGCTCGGCTCGGCCAGGCCGGAGTCCACCGTGGAGACGGTGCCGTCGGAAGGGTCGAAGCGGCGGACCGCGCCGTTGTAGGTGTCGGCGACCAGCACCGAACCGTCCGGCAGGGCTGCCACACCGAGCGGGTGCTGGAAGAGCGCCTCCTCGGCCGTGCCGTCCACGTGACCGAAATCGAACAGGCCCTGGCCGACGGCGGTGTGCAGTACGCCGTCTTCGACGTACCGCAGTGCGGAGGTCTCGCTGTCGGCGATCCAGAGGCGCTTGCCGTCGGCGCTCACCGAGAGACCGGACGGCTGGGCCATCCACACGTCCGGCAGCGGGCCGTCGCGGAGAGCCTCGACCGTGGTGCCGGCGTAGACGCCGACGGTCCGCTTGATCGGGTCGAACCACCAGAGCTGGTGGATGCCGGCCATCGCGATGATGACCTTGTCGTCGTACCAGGCGAGGTCCCACGGGGAGGACAGGTCGGCGGCGAGGGCGTCGTGCGGGTGGTCGTCGACGGTGGAACGCCAGGGCTTGCCGGAACCGGCGACGAGGTGGACCTCTCCGGTCTCGGTGGCGAGCGCCCTGATCTGGTGGTTCACCGTGTCGGCGATCAGTACGTCGTACCCCGTGATGTTGGAGATCTCGGCGGGAAGCTGGACCAGGCCCTGCGGCTCGCTGAACGGCTCGTTCCGCTCCGTCGAACCGAACCGGCGGATCAGGGTCTCACCGTCGGCGGCCAGCTCCACGATCGAGTGGCGGGCCGAGTCGGAGACGAGCAGGTTGCCGTTCGCCAGCTCGATCGCCTTGCCGGGGAAACGGAGAAGACCGTCCGGGACGGGCGGCGGAACGAACGGGCCGTCGCCACGGTGCAGGGTGCCGTCCGCCTCGTGCTTCGCGATCAACTCGTCGATCAGGCGGGACAGGCCCTCGGCGTGACCCTCGCCGGCCATCGAGGCGACCAGGTAGCCGGTCGGGTCGACGACGGCAAGAGTGGGCCAGGCCTTCGCCGCGTACTGCTGCCAGAGGTGCATGTCGCCGTCGTCGACGACCGGGTGGTGGACGCCGTAACGCTCCACCGCGGCGGCCAGCGCCACCGGGTCACGCTCGTGCTCGAACTTCGGTGAGTGGACGCCGATCACCACGATCGCGTCGCCGTACTTCTCCTCGAGCGGCCGCAGCTCATCCAGGACGTGCAGGCAGTTGATGCAGCAGAACGTCCAGAAGTCCAGGATCAGGATCTTGCCCCGGAGGTCGGCCAGGGTGAGGTCCTTGCCGCCCGTGTTGAGCCAGCCACGGCCCTTCAGCTCGGGCGCACGCACGCGAGAATTCATGCGCCCATCGTGCCTCAGAGCAGCGGCCCCGCCCACGGGCGGGACCGCGCTCTGTGATCGGGATTCTAGGAACGCGGCTTCAGGCAGAGAACCTGGTCGCCGCCGTCCTTCGGAACCACGATGTACGGCTGGGCCTGGTCGGCGCACTGCTCCTTGGCGGAGGCGATCGACACGACCTCGAACGCGCCGGCCGTCGAGCAGTCCGCCTTCACCGGGGTGTTGTCCGACGTACGCGTCACGCACTCACCCTGGGCGACGCTGAACTCGTCGTCACCGGAGATCAGGTAGACCAGCCCGAAGACCAGCCCCAGCAGCAGCGTGGCGCCGAGCACGACGGCCAGCGTCACCGGGACGGTCTTGACGTTCGTCTTGACCGGCGCCGGCGCCGCGGGTTCCTCCGCCTTGAAGCTGTCGAACTTGTTCTGCTCGTCAGCCGGTCCGGGCCAGCTCGTCGTGTCCTCCGGGCCGGGCGGGGTGACCGTGGCACGCGCCGCCGGACTTCCCGGGTAGACACCGGGAGGGGCCTCGCCGGGCATCGGCGGAAGAGCGGGCGCGGGTACGTACGTCGAGTTGCCCCGGCCGGACACGTCCGTCGTGTGCTCGTTGAACTGGTCCGGGCCGTTACCGGTGAACTCGTTGTACGGCGGGCCGGCGGGCACCGCCGGGGAACCGGACGCCGGACCACCCGAGATCGGGAACTGCGGGGAGCCGGGCATCGAGTACGGCGCTCCACCGGATCCGGGGAACGGCGGCGCGTTGTTGCCGGGAGCATCGGGCGGAGACACCCGGGCGCTCGCCGACGCACGTGCCGAGGCGCGAGCCGGCGACTGCGGGCTCACACCGGGCGCGCCACCGTCCTGCTGCTGCGGGAACGGGAATCCGCCGCTCGGCTCGTCGTCGGCGTTCGACGGGGGCCGCTGGCCGTAGGTGCCGGCGCCATAGGTTCCAGATCGAGAGCCATCTTCGGTACGGCTACCGTCAGCGGGCATCAACCCTTCCCCATTACGAGGAAGTTCACCGGGCCCGTCGCCGGGGCGCGGGCCGAACGGGCCGCCGTCACCGGGCGCGTCGCCGGGCCGCGCGCCGAAGGGGCCGCCTTCACCGGGCCGCTGACCGAACGGGTTCTCTTCACCGGGCCGTGCACCGAAGGGGTTCTCTTCGCCGGGCCGTGCACCGAAGGGGTTCTCTTCGCCGGGCCGCGCACCGAACGGGCCACCCTCGCCGGGTCGCGGGCCGAACGGGCCGCCTTCTGCGGGGGCTTGGCCGTACGGGCCGTTGTCCTCGGCGCCGGGCTGCTGGTAGCCACGCTGCGGCAGCGGCGCGGCAGCGAATCCGCCGGACTGCTCCTCGTCGTTGCGCGGGGCGCCACCGGGGAAGCCGGGCGAGTACGCACCGGGCGGAGTGAAGCGGTCCTGCTGCTGCGGGAATCCGCCCGACTGCTCTTCCTCGTCACGCCGCTGCCCGAACGGCTGCGCACCGAAACCAGGATTGCCCTGCTGCGGCGCGAACGCCGAGTCCTGCTGCTGTCCACCGAACGCCGGTTCCTGCTGGCCGCCGAACGGCGAGTCCTGCTGGCCGCCGAACGCCGGTTCCTGCTGCTGGCCGCCGAACGGCGCGCTCGGCTGCTGCGGTGCGAACGGCGCGCTGGGCTGCTGCGGCGCGAAGGGGGCTTCGGGCTGCTGCGTTCCGAACGGGGCCTCGGCGCGCTGGGCCGCGAACGGCGCGTCCGGGTAGTCGCTCGATGAATCGTTGTCGTCGGCGGACTCCGGCTCGGCGGGGACCGCTGAGGCGGGACGGCCGTAGACCCGGGCCTGCGGCGCTGGGGCGGGCGGCGGGAGTTCGTTGGCTTCGACGCGGGAGCCGGGTACTGACGCGCTGGCCGTCACCGGGCGGGCCGAGCCGACGGCAGGGCGTTCGGCGGCGTCGCGCGGCTGCGGTACGGCGCTGCCCGACGTCGGTGCGGGCGCCGGGGCAGACGGCGGTACCGGTGCGCCGCCGCTGGAAAGAGATGCGCCGGGCACTCGCTGCGGGAAGCCGGAACCGTTACCCGGCTCGGAGTCCGCGGAGGCCTCCGGCGACCCGAAGGCGTTCCCGGACTGAGCCTCGGGCGACCCGTAGGCGTTCCCGGACTGAGGCTCGGGCGACCCGTAAGCGTTCGCGGACGGCTGCTCGGGTGACCCGTAGGCGTTCGCGGACGGCTGCTCGGCAGAGCCGAAGACGTTCCCCGACTGCGGTTCGGCAGCACCGAAACCGTTGCCGGGAGTCGCGCCCGGTCCGAAGCCGGGCGTGCCGGAAGCGGAACCGAATCCGTTTCCGGCGGGGGAGCCGGAAGCGGGTGCGGCGGAGGCAGGCCCGAAACCGTTTCCGGCAGGTGAACCCGAGGCCGGGCCGAAGCCGTTGCCGGCGGGTGAGCCGGAGGCGGGGCTGAAACCGTTGCCGGCGGGCGAAGCGGAAGCGGGCGAGGGCGCGGCGGAACCGAAGGTGTTGCCCTGAGCCGGGCCACCGAAAGGACCGCCGTTGCCGGCGCCGGAAGCAGGTGCGGAGGAAGCCGGCCCGAAAGCGCCGGAAGCAGGAGCAGGCGCGGCGGAAGCCGGCCCGAAAGCGGCGCCGGAAGCAGGAGCCGCTGAACCGGAAGCGGGCACGGACGGGCCGAACGAAGGGGCCGGCACGTCGAGGCCGCTGTTCTCAGACTCGGGCGCTGCCGGGCCGGCCGGGGTGCGCAGCGGGAAACCGCTGCCGTCTCCGCGACGGGTCGGGAAGGCGGCCGGGCGGCCGGCGTCAGACGGCTCGGGGGCGCGGTTGTTGTTGCTCTGCATCCAACTGTTCTGGGCCGGGCCTGCGGTGAAGCCGCTCGGAGGGGCGTCCGGAAGATCGTTGAGGCTGGCGCCGGGGACGCGGACGGGCTGGTCGCCGAAGGCGGAGAAACTGGTGCCGCCGGAGTCGTCGGCGGAGGGCACGGAGGCGCCGGGGGTGCGGGTCGGCAGGCCACCGGTGATCGGCGGCGCGGCCGGCGGGCTCCAGACGCCCTGGTCCGGGCCGGGAGCGCCGGCGCCACCGGAGGGGCCGTACGGAGAAGTGGAAGGAGCGACCGACCCGTACGGCGAAGCGGACGGCTCCCGCCGCGGAAGCCCGTTCTCCGCGGGTGAGGACTCCGGCGAAGGTGAAGGCGAAGGCGAAGAAGGCACGCGGGCCGACCCGTACTGCGTCCCGGCCTGCTGCGGACCCGATCCGAACGTGGAGACCGGCGGGACCACGAACGGCGAGCCGCCGTTCGGCGTCGCCTGCGGCGGAGGTCCGTACGAAGTCGGGAAACCCTCGGCCGGCGTCACCGGGGCGGATGCCCGGCCGGCCACTCGCTGACCCTCGGCGTCGGACGGGTATCCGCCCGATGCGGGTCCGCCCGACGTGGCTTCGGCCGGCTGACCGGCGTGGTGCCCCTCGGACGTCATACGCGCCTCCTCGTTTCTGCGGCCGTGCCAGCTTTGCACGGACGCGACCCCGTCGGCGTCCTTCCGCCAAAGGGCCGTGCCAGCTCTCCGGCCAAGGTCGTGCTGGGGAGCCGGGATGAAGCCCCCGGTCCTTGTCGCCGACCGGCCGCGCCGGCTTGAGGACCGTTGCCAACCGTACCGGGCGTCGGCGACAGGAGGAATCCCGGTGTACGCCCCGGAGGGACCAGTGTCCGATCTTCGAACGTGGTTTTTGACACGAAACGGCCCGTCCGGATGATCCAGACGGGCCGTTTTACGTTTGTAACCCCCCGAAGACGCCGCCCCTGGCGGCGATATCGCCTAGGAGGGCTGCCGCTGCGAGAAGAAGGCGATCTCGTCACGCATCGCCTGCGTGGGCGCCGACTGCATGGCGCGGTCGATGGCGCGGTTCTGGCGGCTGATCCGGCGGTGCCGGCGGATGCGGTCGATCATGCTGCTCATGGCCCTGCTGCTCTCTTCCCCGGCTCTTGGCCGGCCCTGCTGGTGACAGGCGTCCGGCTCCGCTTGTGGCGGTCACCTCGGCGCATGTCTCGGTGTTGATCCAAGTATGCGTCCGGTGCGAGGTTCGTGCCAAAGGAATAGAGGGTGAGTTGGGTCATGTGCTTTCGATTCGAAAGTCCGCATCCGCCTAGGCCGAACGAACCTAGCCCCAGGTAAGCATCGCCGTCTTCGGGTCCGCCAGGAAGGCGCCGACGTCCCGGAGGAACTTCGAGCCGAGTTCGCCGTCGATGATCCGGTGGTCGAAGGAGAGGCCCAGCGTGGTCACCTCGCGGATCTTGATCTTGCCGTTGTGTACCCAGGGCGTCGGCCGGATGGCGCCGAGTGCCAGGATGGCCGACTCGCCGGGCGGCAGGATCGGGGTTCCGGTGTCCACGCCGTAGACGCCGACGTTCGTGATCGAGAACGTGCCGCCGGTCATGTCGGACGGCGGCGTCTTGCCCGACCGGGCGGTCCGCACCAGATCGTTCAGCGCGGTCGCGAGCTCGGGCAGGGCCAGCCGGTCGGCGTCCTTGATGTTCGGCACGATCAGGCCACGCTCGGTCGCCGCGGCGATGCCGAGGTTCACGTACTCCTTGATCACGATCTCGCCGGTCTCGCCCGACCAGGTCGAGTTGACCATCGGGTACCGCTTGATCGCGAGCAGGACGGCCTTCGCCACGAGCAGCAGCGGGGAGATCTTCTGCTCGGCGAACTCCCGCTTGGCGCGCAGCTTCTCCAGCGTCTTCACGGTCCGGGTCACGTCGACGGTGAGGAACTCGGTGACGTGCGGCGCCGTGAACGCCGAAGCCACCATGTTCGCCGCTGTCGCCTTGCGCACGCCCTTGATCGGGATGCGCTGTTCGCGGGTCCCGGCTCCGGTGAAGCCGTTCGGAGAGGAAGGCGCCGGCTCGGTGGGAGCTTCAACAGCGAGGGCCTTCTGTACGTCGTCCCGCGTCACTGATCCGGACGGACCGCTACCAGTGATCGTCGCCAGGTCGACGCCGAGGTCACGGGCCAGCTTGCGCACGGGAGGTTTCGCGAGCACGGGGCCGACCCGGGTGGGCTCGACCTGTGGGGTGGTGACCACTGGCGCGGCGGGTGAGGCCGCCACAGTGGCCGGTGCCGGCGTACTGGAACGGGATCTTCTTTTGGCAGTTGTGGTCTTGGGGCCGTAACCGACGAGCACTGCCGTGCGCCCGCCAGGGGCCGGACCACCGATGAGACCGTCCGCGACGGCGGGCTCGGAAGGAGCCGGACCGGCGCCGGGTTCCGTGTCGATCGAGATGATCGGTGCGCCCACCTCGACCGTGGTGCCGGCCTCGTGGAAGATCCGGGTGACGACGCCGCCCCACTTCGCGGGAATCTCGACGGCCGCCTTCGCCGTCTCCACCTCGACGATCGGCTGGTTCAGCTCGATCGTGTCGCCGACCTTGACGAGCCAGGCCAGGATCTCGCCCTCGGTGAGTCCTTCGCCGAGGTCGGGCAGGTTGAATTCCTTGATCCGCGACATCGGCGTCACCAGCCGAACGAACGGTCGACGGCGTCCAGCAGGCGATCGAGGTCGGGGAGGTATTCCTCCTCGGCCCGGGCTGCCGGATAGGGGATGTCGTAGCCGGTCACGCGCAGCACCGGCGCCTCCAGGGAGTAGAAGCACTCCTCGGTGATCCGGGCGGCGAGTTCCGCGCCCAGGCCGAGGTTGCCCGGCGCCTCGTGCACGACGACCGCACGACCGGTACGCCGGACCGACTCGAAGATCGTCGGGTAGTCCACCGGGGAGAGCGTCCGCAGGTCGATGACCTCCAGGTCGCGGCCGTCCTCGGCAGCGGCCGCGGCGGCGTCGAGAGCCACCCGGACCATCGGGCCGTACGCCAGGAGCGTCGCGTCATTGCCGGGCCGGGCCACCCGAGCGGCGTGCAAGGGGTACGCGCCGTCGAGAGGACCGTCCAGGTCGACCTCGCCCTTCTCCCAGTAACGCCGCTTCGGCTCGAAGAAGACGATCGGGTCGTCGGAGCTGATCGCCTGCTGGATCATCCAGTAGGCGTCGGCCGGGTTCGCACAGGTCACGACCTTGAGGCCGGGGGTGTGCGCGAAGTACGCCTCGGGGGACTCGGAGTGGTGCTCGACAGCACCGATGCCGCCGCCGAACGGGATCCGGATGACGATCGGCAGCCGGACGTTGCCCTTCGAGCGGTAGTGCATCTTCGCGACCTGGCTGACGATCTGGTTGTAGGCCGGGAAGACGAAGCCGTCGAACTGGATCTCGCAGACCGGCCGGTAGCCGCGGATGGCGAGGCCGACCGCCGTGCCGATGATGCCGGCCTCGGCGAGCGGGGTGTCGATCACCCGGTTCTCGCCGAAGTCCTTCTGCAGGCCGTCGGTGATCCGGAAGACGCCGCCGAGCTTGCCGACGTCCTCACCCATGATCACGACTTTCGGGTCGTTCTCCAACGCCCGGCGCAGGCCGTGGTTGAGCGCCTTGCCCAGGTTGATCGTCTCGGTCATCAGTGCCCACTCCCCTCGAACGAAGCCTGGTACTCGGCGAACGCCTTGCGCTGCGTCACCAACTCCGGTGAGCCGTTCGGATAGACGTGGTCGAACATGGCGACCGGCTCGGGGTCGGGCATCGCGAGGACGCGTTCGCGCAGGTCGAGGGCGAGCTTGCCGGCCGTCTCGTCGACCTCGCCGAAGAAGTCCTCGCCGGCGACCTTCTGCTTCTCCAGGAACTTGCGCAGGCGGGAGATCGGGTCCTTCGCCTTCCAGGCCTCGACCTCGCTGGCGATGCGATAACGCGTCGGGTCGTCCGAGCTGGTGTGCGCGCCCATGCGGTAGGTGTACGCCTCGATGAGCGTCGGGCCCTGGCCGTTGCGGGCGTTGTCGAGGGCGGCCCGGGTCACCGCGAAGGTGGCGAGCACGTCGTTGCCGTCGACCCGGATACCGGGGAAGCCGTAGCCGCCGGCGCGCTGGTAGAGCGGGACGCGGGTCTGCCGCTCCAGCGGCTCGGAGATCGCGTACTGGTTGTTCTGGCAGAAGAAGACGATGGGGGCGTTGAAGACACCGGACCAGACGAACGACTCGTTCACTTCGCCCTGGCTGGTCGCGCCGTCCCCGAAGTACGCGATCACGGCCTCGCCGTCCGCGCTGCCGGTCCGGCCGTCCATCGTGACGCCCATGGCGTAGCCGGTCGCATGGAGGGTCTGCGAGCCGATCACGATGGTGTAGGTGTTGAACCGGAACTCGTTCGGGTCCCAGCCGCCCTGGTCGACGCCGCGGAACAGGCCGAACGGCATGATCGGGTCGATGCCGCGGCAGTAGAGGACGCCGTGCTCGCGGTAGGTGGGGAACGCCATGTCCTGGGATCGCAGCGCGCGGCCGGAGCCGACCTGTGCCGCCTCCTGCCCGAGCAGGCTGGCCCAGATGCCGAGCTCGCCCTGCCGCTGCAGTGCGACGGCCTCGGCGTCGAGACGCCGGACGGTCACCAGATCGCGGTAGAGGTCCCGGTATTCCTCGTCGGTGAAGCCGACGCTGTAGGTGCTTCCGTCGGCGGTGGTCGCGCTGTCGATGCGCTCGCCGTCGGGGGTCAGCAGTTGGACGAAGCCGCCTGCCGGTACGTCGTTACCGGCTCTGTCGCGCTCGCCTTTCGCCATCCGTGTCTCCTGTTTCCTCTTCTGCGCCCGCGGCGGGTGTCTCCCGGCCGCGCGGCTGACCGCTAGGGGCTGGCCGCGCCTGGCCCGGGTGGGGTTGCCGCGCGGCATGTTCCGGCTGGTGATCTGCCGGGACGAACCCGCCGAAGCCCCGCTGGTTGGCGGAAGGCGACGGCGGCGGTGCCGTCGATCCCATCCTGACAGAGGGAGTGAGCGCGGTTACAGAGTGCGTGGATCACGAATAGAGATTTTCTGCCGAGACATTGTTAAGGGTATTTGTCCGTTTTAGTAGGCTTTGTGATCTCACTGTAGTACGAATGGTCGGCCCGTCCCGCTGCGAATCAAGGGATTCCTCGTTCAGCCCTTTGACCGGAACGGATCCAAGTGGATCTTTTCTTTTCCTGGGGGAGTCCCGCGTGCATCACCAGTCCGACGATGACCACTTCGCGCCGCCGCTCAAGGTGTTGCGGAAGCGGCTCAACGGGGTGTACCGCGAGGACCACGGCTTCTCCGGGCCGACCCGGCGTTACGTGATCATGGTGGCTCTGCTGGTCGGGCTCGCCTCGGTGCCCACGCTCGCGGTGCTCTCCACCGGCTCGGAGGAGATCTCCGGACGGGATCGGCCGGGCGCCATGGACGTGCCGTTCCTGCCGCCGCCGGCCACCGGGCCGGTCGTCCCGCCGTCGCCGTCCCAGCCGCCCCCGTCGTCTCCTCCGCCCTCTCCGTCGGCTTCCGGCTCAGTGGGTGGTCTGTCCGATAAAGATCAGACCAAGAGGGGGTACGTCGGGAAGCAGCGCCGGCCGGCCGCCACGTCGAAGCGGACGTCGTCGGCGAGGGATGTCCCGGCGATTTCGAATCCTGCGAAACCTCGGAAGTCGGCGTCGCGCAAGCCGGTCCCGAAGAGGGCGCCGGTCCGCAAGAAAGAGCCACGCCGCTCCGAATTGCCCGCTGTGTCGGATTTTCCGGAAATCCCCGGGTTGCCGGTGGTGCCCGAGGAGAACGACGTGACGCGGCCGGAAAGCCCGCCGGACTTCCCCGAGATCCCCGACCTGCCCGACGTGCCCGACGACGACGAACCCGACTGGCGGGACTGCGAGCCCGCCACCGTCCGGGAGAGCTCAACCCGGAAACGCACCGTTCAACCAGTCCGGTCCCGAGACCGGTCCGAACCCAGCCGGAGGTCAGCAGTGGCCGAACGCCCGTACAACATCCGCCCAGCCCGCATCCTCGAGCAGAGCTACGCCGAACGAGGGCTCAACGTGCACCGGCTGCTCAACCAGCCGCGTTCCGAGGAGGAGCGGATGCTGGTGAACCGCCCCTATCGCGGCCAGCACCGAGCCGAGCAGACCAACCACGCCGACGAGCGCGCCACGGCGGCCTGGCAGCGCAGCACCCGGGTGGGCCGGCACCACGCCGAACCAGCCGACGAGCACTACTCCAACAGACGCTGACCCCCGCCCGCGGGTCAGTCGTCGCGGTTGGCTTCGAGCCATGCCTCGATCGCTGAGGTGTCGTTCGGGTCGATGCCTTCGGCTATCAACTGGGCGACGGCCGCGGTGGCCGGGCTGCGGCGCTCGCCGGTGCGGTAGAGCCGGACGAACTCCGGGATCAGCTCCTCCACGGCGGTGGCCGTCCCGGCGACGGCGGCGGCGGGCAGGCCACGCTTGCGTCCCGCGAACGCCGTCCAGGCCTTGACCACCGGCGGCAGCATCGCGGCGTCGTCGATGTCGAGGACGGCCCGGCGGTGCACCCAGTCCAGCAGGAACAGGCCGGCCACGGCCGGGCTCCAGCGCAGCGGGTCGGCGCCCGGCAGCGAGTCGGCGTGGTCCAGGATCAGGCTCACGCAGAAGGCGAACGACGCCTGGTCGGCATCCTGATCGTTGCCGGCCGGCAGGCCTTCGGCGGCCGCCTCCGGCGAGTCGGCGAAGTCGCGGGCCAGATCGGCGCCGGTCGGGCCGGTCGGCTCGTCCAGCGGCGGGGTGGTCAGCACCGGCAGCCGGGCGAGCCGGGCCGCGGCGAGCGCGTAGTCGGTGGCGAGCGAGCCGTCCGACGGCAGCTCGGTCAGCTCTCCGGTGATCTCCAGGTGGCGGCCGACCTCGTCGCGGAGGCGGCCCGGGTCCTCGGAG
This sequence comes from Actinoplanes sp. OR16, assembly GCF_004001265.1. Taxonomy (GTDB): domain Bacteria; phylum Actinomycetota; class Actinomycetes; order Mycobacteriales; family Micromonosporaceae; genus Actinoplanes. The sequence continues at coordinate 2,399,146 of NZ_AP019371.1, forward strand.
CGGAACCAGGTCAGCTCGTCGGCCTCGCAGAGCGCCCGGATCTCGCTGAGCAGGGCGCCGGCCGAGGCGGAGACGAAGACGTCCTTGGTGATGCCGATGTTGTGGTCGACGACTGCCACGACCGCGTGCTCCGGGCCGCCGTCGGCGCCGTCCGGGTAGGCGAAGGTGACCACGTAGGACGTCTGGTCGCCGTAGACGTCCCCGTAGGCGAAACAGCCGGTCGGCCGGACCCGGCCCAGCTGGGTGACCCACGACGGCGCCTGCTCGTCGTGACCGACCTCGGCGGCGCCGTCGGCGTCCGGGACGAGAGCGGCGAAGACCGCGCGGACGGTCGCCGCCTCGGGGGTGTGCCGCGCTTTCGTCGCGACCAGGAACCGGCCGACGAACTCGCGCACCGCGTCGGCGCGCTGCTCCTCGGCCACCGAGTAGACACTGCCGAGCAGCGCGGAGCCGAGCATCTCGGCATCGAGCGCGCAGCCCAGCTTCGTGACGTCTCTGGCCGCGTGCAGAACGGCCTCGTACGCGGTCTGGGGTGCGGGCATGCCGCTGAGCCTACGCCCGGGGCACGCCGCCGAACTACTCCGAGCGCACCACGCCGAGCGCTTCCCTCGCCTGGGCGTACGCGTTCAGCACCTCGCGGACCGGCACCACCACGTGTGCACGGGCGACCTCGGTCACCGCGGATCGCAGACGCTGCTCGGCCCGCCTTCTCGCCCGCTTCGCGCCGGCGGCCACCAGCGGCTTGAGCAGCAGCCAGAGGAGCAGGCCGGCGAGCAGGCCGCCGAGCAGCAGCAACGTCGGCAGCGGCACCGCACCGACCTCCGGGTTGTCCAGCTCGGGCAGGCCGAGGGCCCGGACCGCATAGCCGACGATCAGCCAGGCGAGCCCGGCCGCAGCCGTCGCGAGCAGCACCCACTGCAGCGCGCCCACCACCCGCCACCAGATCGGCGACCGCCCGACGCCGAGGTCGGTCGTGGCGACCGCCCGGTCCAGCGCGTCCGGCAGGTCGGCGGCCTTGGACCGGGCCGCGTCGGTCAACGCCGGCGCCCAGACCTCGGGCAGCGGCGCGGCGGCCCGGGTGGCGACCGCGCGGACCGAGATGCCGACCGCGGACCGTTGCGCGGCGTCGGCGGCCGGAACCGAGGTCCGCGGCACGATGTCGGTGGAGACCGCGTCGGTCTGCGGCTTGTCGCCCAGGTGCAGGCGGCGCAGCGGATCCGGCCGCAGCCTGCTCAGGCCACGCACCAGCGGCCAGCCGGTCGCGGCGGTCGCCCGCTGCCGGTACGCCGTGGCGGTGGCGTCGGCGACCGCGGGCACCCCGGCCGACGCGGCGAGCGAGTCGGCCAGCTGGCGGACGGTGCTCCGGTCCACCTCGTCCTCGGCCGCCGGCGGGCCGATCGTGGCGGCCAGCTCCTCGCCGACCGTGTCCAGGTCGGCGGCGAGGCGGCGCAGCGCGGCCTGCCGGTCGGCCACCGTCTTCTCCAGCGCCTCCCGCAGGTCGCGCAGCATGCCGGGCTGCTTCGCCGAGCTGGCCAGCACCGGCGCGCCGGTGAGGCCGTCCTCGTCGAGGAGCCGGCGCAGGTCGCCGAGGACCACCTCGGTGTCGCCGGGGCTGAGCCGGTCGGCCTGGTTGAGCACCACGATCGTGACATCGGTGTGCGTGCTGAACTGCGAGAGGTAGGCCCGGTGCAGCACACGGTCGCCGTACTTCTGCGGGTCGACCACCCAGATGATCTGGTCGACCAGGCCGAGCAGCCGGTCCACCTCCAGCTGATGAGCGCGCTCCACCGAGTCGAAGTCCGGCAGGTCGAGCAGCACCAGGCCGTGCAGGGCCACCTCGTCGTCGCCGTCGAGCGCGCTCTCCCGGACGAACCGCTGACGCGGCAGCACACCGATCCAGTCGAGCAGCCGGTTCGCCGGCTCCAGCGGGCCCCAGACGCAGGCGTGCGCGGTGCCGGTGGTCGGCCGGCGTACGCCGACCTGGGAGAGCTTGAATCGGGCCAGCGCGTTGAACAGGCTGGACTTGCCGCTGCCGGTGCTGCCGGCGAGCGCCACGACGGTGTGGTCCAGCGAGAGCGAGAGCCGGTTGCCGGCCCGCTCCACCAGTGTGTGCGCGGCGACCAGTCTGCCGTCCGGCAGGTACGGCCCGGTGGCCCGCAGGAAACGGGACAGCGCGTCCAGCCGGCGGGACAACTCCTCGGCGTTCACCTTCTGCTCCACGACGTTCATTGCCCCGGTCCGGTCAACGCGAGTTCCTTCCTTGCTGCCTCCACCTCGGCGGCGACCCGGCGCAGCAGGCCACCCGGCTCGGCTTCGAGGCGCACCGTCGAGGTCAGCTCGGTGAACCGGGCCGCCTCGGCAGCGAGTAGATCATCAACCCGGGCCAGCAGTTCGGTGCGGGCCCGGGTGGCGAGCGTCCGGATGGCCTGATCGCCGAAGACCGCCTCGAGCACCTTCTGGGCGGCGACAGCGCTGCCGGCGCCGGCAGCGACCTCCAGGCCGGTCGGGATGAACGCGGTGGTGGTGAACACGGCGATCATCACGGCCAGGCCGGCGCCGTTCACCGCGTACGCCGCTCCGCGGGCCACGGTGCGCTTGTCGGCGGCCTCCCGGCGGACCAGGTCGAGCACCCACTGCTGCCAGTCGCGGACCAGGCGGTCGGCGCGCTCCGGCAGGTCGTCGGCGGGCTTCCGCAGCTCGGGCTTGAGCAGAGCGGCGCCGGCCGGGTGGGACTGCCAGGCCGCGTACGACTGCTCGGCCGCGTCCGCCGTCACCCCGCGCAGCAGCGTCACCAGCTGCGACTCCATCGCGACCTGCAGGTTGCGCCCGGGCGCCGGACGTCCGCTGACCGCCGCGAAGAGCCGGTCGCGCAGGTGGCCGACCCGGGATTCGAGGCTGCGGAAGAACTCCCCGGTGCCGATGAACTCCTGCCACCGGGCCAGCACCTCGCCACGGAGCAGCCGGCCGTCCTGCAGGCCCTCCTCGGTGGTGCGGCGGGCGTTGCGGTACGCCGCCTCGACCCGCTCGTCGAGCGTCGTCGCGGTGGTGACCTGCTCGTCGGCGGCGTCGGCCAGGCCCTGCAGCGCCGGGGCGAGCGCGCCGAGAGCGCCGTCCAGGGTCTGCCGCACCACGGCGGACCGGGCGGTCGAGTCCGAGGAGAGCTGGGCGAACCACTGGCGCATCGGGCCGACCGCCGAGTCCGGCAGCATGCCGTGCCCGTCGAGGCCGGTCTCCGGGATCACGAAGAGCGGGGCCGAGCCGAGGTCGCGGGAGGTCAGCATCTCGCCGAGGTGGGCGGCGACCTCGGCGGCGGCGTCGGCCGGCACCCGGTCCAGGACCAGGGCGATCACGGTGCCGCGCAGCCGGGCGGTGGTCAGCAGCTCCCACGGGACGGCGTCCGCGTACCGCGCCGCTGTGGTCACGAAGAGCCAGAGGTCGGCGGCGGCCAGCAGCTGCGCCGCGAGCTTGCGGTTGTGGTCGACGACCGAGTCGATGTCGGGCGCGTCGAGCAGCGCGACACCGGGGCCGATCGACGGCGCGGCGATCACCTGCAACGCGTTCGGGTCGTTGCTCTGCTCGCCGGTGCGGACCAGGCCGGGCAGCAGGCCACCGCGGCCGAACCAGTTGAGGTCGGACGGGTTCGCCACGAGCACCGGCGACCGGGTGGTGGGCCGCAGCACGCCGGCCGTGCTCACCGGCGCCCGGACCAGGCTGTTCACCAGTGTCGACTTGCCGGCGCCGGTGGAGCCGCCGACGACCACGAGCAGTGGCGCGTCGAGCCGGCCCAGGCGCGGCAGGAGGTAGTCGTCCAGCTGGGCGAGCAGTGCGGATCCGACCCGCCGGGCCTCCTCGGCGGAGGGTAGGACCAGGGGGTACGAGACGGCCCCGAGCGCTGACCGCAAACCACTCAGAGCCGTGGCGAGTCGTCCTAAAGCGGGCGAAACGCTATTTTCCTGGTTCGGCGGCCGATCTGGGCTGGTCCCCGTACGCTCTGATGGGCCACCGCTGACCTGGCTTTTCTCGTCTGAACCGGCCGGGACGGCGGAAAGGGCCGACGGACCGACCGCGTCTCCGTGCGTCGTCACGGGTAAAGCGTGCCCGATCTATGCATCCAGTACAACGGATCCTGGTATGCCGTGACCGGACAGGTATGTAGGTGATTCCCGAATCACCCACCTCACGCGCTGACTTGCGCCGCTCTGACTCAACTTCGATTTGACGTTGTCTGTCTCCGTGGCATCATTGAGTCGGTTCCACTCAACCCTTTGCTCGGACCAAGCTGTTAGAAGCGAGGAACACCATGGCACGTGCGGTCGGCATCGACCTCGGCACCACGAACTCCTGCGTCAGCGTTCTGGAAGGAGGCGAGCCCACCGTCATCGCCAACGCGGAGGGCTCACGGACGACACCGTCGATCGTCGCCTTCGCCCGTAACGGCGAGGTGCTCGTCGGTGAGGTCGCCAAGCGTCAGGCGGTGACCAACCCTGACCGGACCATCCGCTCGGTCAAGCGTGAGGTCGGCACCAACTGGTCGATCGACATCGACGGCAAGCAGTACACGCCGCAGGAGATCTCCGCGCGGGTGCTGATGAAGCTCAAGCGGGACGCCGAGTCGTACCTCGGCGAGCAGATCGCGGACGCGGTCATCACCGTCCCGGCGTACTTCAACGACGCCCAGCGTCAGGCCACCAAGGAGGCCGGTGAGATCGCCGGTCTGAACGTGCTGCGGATCGTGAACGAGCCGACCGCCGCCGCTCTCGCCTACGGCCTGGACAAGGGCACCAAGGAGCAGACCGTCCTGGTCTTCGACCTCGGCGGCGGCACCTTCGACGTCTCGCTGCTCGAGCTCGGCGACGGCGTCATCGAGGTCAAGTCCACCTCGGGTGACAACCACCTCGGTGGCGACGACTGGGACCAGCGGATCATCGACCACCTGGTCAAGACCTTCCGCGGCGAGCACGGCATCGACCTCTCCCAGGACAAGATGGCCCTGCAGCGTCTGCGCGAGGCCGCGGAGAAGGCGAAGATCGAGCTCTCCGCCGCCACCACGACCAGCATCAACCTGCCGTACATCACGGCCGGCGCCAACGGCCCGCTGCACCTCGACACCTCCCTGAGCCGCGCCGAGTTCCAGCGCATGACGCAGGACCTGCTCGACCGCTGCAAGGGCCCGTTCGAGTCCGCGATCAAGGACGCCGACGTCAAGCTCTCCGACATCGACCACGTCATCCTGGTCGGTGGCTCGACGCGGATGCCGGCGGTCACCGAGCTGGTGAACAGCCTGATCGGCCGCGAGCCGAACAAGGGCGTCAACCCGGACGAGGTCGTCGCGGTCGGTGCCGCCCTGCAGGCCGGTGTGCTGAAGGGCGAGGTCAAGGACGTCCTGCTGCTCGACGTCACCCCGCTGTCCCTGGGTATCGAGACCAAGGGCGGCATCATGCACAAGCTGGTGGAGCGCAACACCACCATCCCGGCGCACCGGTCCGAGGTCTACACCACGGCCGACGACAACCAGCCCTCCGTGCTGATCCAGGTCTACCAGGGTGAGCGCGAGATGGCGGCGTACAACAAGAAGCTCGGCACCTTCGAGCTCAGCGGCATCGCGCCGGCGCCCCGCGGCGTCCCGCAGATCGAGGTCTCCTTCGACATCGACGCGAACGGCATCGTGCACGTGTCCGCCAAGGACCTGGGCACGGGCAAGGAGCAGAAGATGACGATCACCGGCGGCTCCGCGCTGCCGAAGGAAGACATCGAGCGCATGATGCGCGACGCTCAGGACCACGCGGACGACGACAAGAAGCGCCGCGAGGACGCCGAGGCCCGCAACCTGGCCGAGCAGCTGCAGTGGCAGACCGAGAAGTTCCTGGCGGAGAGCGGCGACAAGCTCCCCGAGGACAGCAAGAACAAGATCGGCGAGGCTCTCGGCGAGCTGCGCGGCGCCCTCGGCGGCACCGACATCGAGAAGATCAAGTCGGCGCACGAGCGGCTCTCGCAGGTCTCCCAGGAGGCCGGTTCGCTGCTCTACTCGCAGGGTGAGGCCCCGCAGGGCGGTCCCGAGGCGGGTGCTCCGGGCGGCGCGACCGGTGCCGGCCCGACGGCCGGTGGCGGCGACGACGTCGTGGACGCCGAGATCGTGGAGGACGACAAGAAGTGACCGCCAAGGACGACGAGAACGACGGTCCGGTGACCGAGCGGGAAGTCATCCAGGGCGAGATCGACACGTCAGCCGAGGAGACCCCCGCCGAGGAGCCGGTGGTTCAGCCGGTCGGCGCGCACCGCGCCCCCGAGGAGGAGGAAGAGACTTCGGTGTCCGAAGACGCGAAGAAGGCGTTCGGCGCGGAGCTGGAGTCGCTGCGGAGCGAGCTCGACGAGCGGACTCACGACCTGCAGCGGGTCACCGCGGAGTACGCGAACTACCGGAAGCGGGTCGACCGTGACCGGGGCGCCGCGGCCGAGCAGACCACCGGGGCGGTGCTCACCGCGCTGCTCCCGGTGCTGGACGACATCGACCGGGCCCGCGAGCACGGCGACCTGGTCGGCCCGTTCGCATCGGTCGCGGAGCAGCTCACCGCGGTGGCCGGCAAGCTCGGCCTGGTCGCGTTCGGGGAGAAGGGCGACGCCTTCGACCCGAACCGCCACGAGGCGGTCGCGCACCAGACGTCCCCGGACGTCTCGGAGCCGACCTGCGTCGAGGTGATGCGCCGCGGCTACAGCCTGGGCGAGCGCCTGCTCCGCCCGGCGATGGTCGCCGTCGCCGATCCGGAGTGAGATTGATGCCGATCTCCCGCCCGCCGGTCCGCCGGCGGGCGGGAGTTCACAGCGAATGCGGAGCGAAGTCGAAGGAGGTGGACTGAATGAGCTCGAAGGACTGGCTCGAGAAAGACTTCTACGCCGTGCTCGGCGTGAACAAGTCCGCCTCAACCGACGAGATCAAGAAGGCGTACCGCAAACTCGCCCGTGACCTTCACCCGGACCGCAACCCGGGCAACAAGGAAGCGGAGGAGAAGTTCAAGGCGACGTCCGAGGCCTACGACGTGCTCGCCGACGACAAGAAGCGCAAAGAGTATGACGAGATGCGCTCGCTCTTCGGCTCCGGCGCGTTCCGCCGTGGCGCGCGTCCCGGCGGCGGCGCCCAGTTCGACCCGTCCGACCTGTTCGGCGGATTCAGCGGGGCCGGCAACGCGGGTCCCGCCGGAGCCGACCGCCGATTCGGCGGCACCGGCTTCTCGGACATCTTCAGCTCGATCTTCTCCGGTGGCGGCGCCGCCGGCCCCGGCGCCGGCCCGGCGGCGGCGCGGCGTGGCCCGCAGCGCGGCCGGGACGTCGAGACCGAGGTGACGCTCGACTTCGTGCAGGCGGTCCGGGGCACGACCCTGCCGCTGACGCTGCGGACGCCGGGCGCCTGCGACACCTGCCGTGGGACCGGCGCCAAGCCGGGCACCACGCCGCGGGCCTGCCCGAAATGCCACGGCTCCGGCATGATCTCCAGCAACCAGGGCTCGTTCAGCTTCTCCGAGCCGTGCCGGGACTGCCAGGGTTCGGGCAGCGTCGTGGACGAGAAGTGCGCGGAGTGCCGGGGGTCCGGCGGGATCACCAAGACCCGGACCATCAACGTGCGCTTCCCGGCCGGTGTGGCCGACGGGCAGCGCATCCGGCTCAGCGGCCGCGGCGAGCCGGGCGACCGGGGCGGTACGGCCGGCGACCTGTACGTGCAGGTGAAGGTCCGGCCGGACGAGCTGTTCGGGCGCAGCGGCGACGACCTGACACTGGCGGTGCCGATCAGCGTGACGGAGGCGGTGCTCGGCACCGACCTGCGAGTGCCCACCCTGGACGGCCCGGTCACCCTGCGGGTCCCGCCCGGGACGCCGAGCGGCCGCAAACTGCGGGCCCGCGGCAAGGGCGTGGTCCGCAAGGAGGGCCAGTCCGGTGACCTGATCGTCACTGTCGACGTGCAGATCCCGGCCGTCGTCAGCGACGAGGCCCGGGACGCGCTGGAGAAATTCGCGAAGCTCACCCCGCCTCCGGGGCGGGAGAGGCTCGACGCCCGTATGCGCCGAGCCGGTTAAGGCCCTCACGGGAGGTGGCACATGTATGAAGAGATCCACATCTCGACGGAAGCCTCCGACGCGAAGGTTTTGATCATCTCGGTCGCGGCACGGCTGGCCGGGATGCACCCGCAGACACTCCGGCAGTACGACCGCCTCGGGCTGGTGCAGCCCGGGCGGGCCGGTGGAGGCGGTCGGCGGTACAGCGAGCGGGACGTCGCGCTGCTCCGCGAGGTGCAGCGCCTCAGCCAGGACGACGGCGTCAACCTGGCCGGGATCAAGCGCATCATCGGGCTGGAGCAGCTCGTCGGCGACCTGCAGCACCGGGTCGCCGAGCTCACCGAGCAGCTCGAGGCGGCGTACGACCGGATCGCCCAGCTCGAAGCGATGAGCAACCCCTACGGAGGCCGGGACCTGGTCCGCCAGGAGACCCACTCGACGGCCCTGGTGGTGTGGCGCCCGCGCCGCTCACCCGACAGGTGACGAAAACGGCGGCCCTGACATCAGGGCCGCCGTTACTACTAGTAGTTAGCTCGCGATCACCGTCTGTTGAAGAGCCCCAGGCGCCGCGGGTGGCGGACCAGTCCGCCCTCCATCCAGTCGTGGTGGTCGAAGAGCTCCGGCCGGGTCATCAGAACCCGGCAGTTGTGCGCCCAGATCTGCATCGGCTCGTCGCCGACCTCCTCGGCGCGCTCCACGAACTTCTTGAGCCGGCGCTTCCGCTGCCCGCTCGCGTTCTGCCGCACCCCGTCAGCGGCGTAGATGTACATGCAGTGCTGTGCGAATCGCCGCGCCGGGCACTGCCGGTCCATGGCCAGCTCGAACAGGGTCGGGCCGAGCACGTCGCCGGAGATCAGCAGATCCCAGTCGCGCGGCATCGTGTTCAGCGGGACCGCCTCAGGGTGGTACGCCCACGCCTGAAGCTCGTCCGGCCGGGGATCGACCGGATTCCCGAATCCGAGGAATGTTGCTTCACGCACGCTCACGCCGCCGCCTCACTCATGCGTCCGCATCATCCGGCCGGCATGATTTCTCCGGCCGACAGTGTCGAACGTCCCAATACTCAGAGTCGTCGCTCGGAGACGGTAGCGCGCTGAGTGTTTCAGCGGAAGTGTCAAGGCTTCACATTCAGATACTGGACAGTAACTTTAGGCATTTGTTATGGAGACGCAGGTCACTCCGGCGCCGGGATGGGTTTCGCCCGGCCGGCCTGGGCCGCCGCCCACCGCCGGATCAGGTTCTTGAACCACTGGTAGTCCGGCAGTCGGGCCAGCATGGGCCCGGTCACCACGGTGATCAACACGTAGGCGGTGGCGAGCGGCGCCAGCCGGGGCTCCACCCCGGACGCGACCGCGAGGCCCGCGATGACGACCGAGAACTCGCCGCGCGGCATGAGCGCGAGACCGGCTCGGACCCGGCCGGGCAGAGCGATGCCGGCCCGGTTCGCCGCCAGGTATCCGGTGGCGACCTTGGTCAGCATGGTGAGCACGGCCAGGGCCAGCGCCGGCGCCAGCACGGCCGGCATGTCCGCCGGATCGGTGGAGAGGCCGAAGAAGACGAAGAAGACCGCGGCGAACAGGTCACGCAGCGGGGACAGCATCTCGGTGGCGTGGTGTGCCACCGGACCGGAGAGTGCGATACCGACCAGGAACGCCCCGACCGCCTCGGAGACCTTCAGCTCACCGGCCACCCCGGCGACGAACAGGGTCAGGCCGAGGACGCTGAGCAGCAGCGCCTCCGGATCCTTCACCGAGATGAACCGGCTGATCTCGCCGCCGTACCGGATCGCGACGACGAGCACTGCCACCACCGTGACCACCGCGACGCCGAGCGTGCTCAGGCCGGGGATCAGGCCGGCGCCGGCCAGCACCGCCGTGGCGATCGGCAGGTAGAAGGCCATCGCCAGGTCCTCGATCACCAGCACCGAGAGGATCACCGGGGTCTCCCGGTTGCCGACCCGGCCCAGGTCGCCGAGCACCTTGGCGATCACACCGGACGAGGACACCCAGGTGATGCCGCCCAGCACCAGGGCGGCCTCCCAGCCCCAGCCGAGCAGCAGCGCGAACGCGGCGCCCGGCACGGCGTTGAGCACCATGTCGATGAGACCGGCCGGCGCGGCGGCGCGCAGGTTGTCCACCAGTTCGTCGGCGGAGTACTCCAGGCCGAGCATGACCAGGAGCAGCACCACGCCGATCTGGGCGCCGATGCCGATGAACTCCTCGCTCGCCGAGAGCGGAACCACGCCGCCGTGCCCGAAGGCCAGGCCGGCCAGCAGGTAGAGCGGGATCGGGGACAGCCCGAACCGGCGCCCGATCCGGCCGAGCATGCCGAGACCGAACAGGAGCGCGCCGATCTCGATGAGCAGGATCGTCGTGTCGTGTCCCACGGGACTCAGCCGTCGTCGTCGCCGGCCAGGATGGCGGTGACGCCGTCCAGACCCTGCCGGGTGCCGACCGCCACCACGACGTCGTTCGCTTCGAATCGGAACGACGGCTCGGGGGAGGCGATCACCTCCCGGTCGCGCAGGATGGCCACGATCGATGCGCCGGTCCGGCTGCGGGCGCGGGTGTCGCCCAGGCGCCGGCTCACGAACGGGGACCCGGCCGGCAGCGCGACCTGCTCGGTGAGCAGCCCGGCCGCCTGCTGCCGGAGGCCGGCGAGCTGGCCCAGCATCAGCGACGCGCCGAGGACGTCGGCCAGGGCCTCCGCCTCGTCGTCGGTGAGCGGGATCGACGCGAGGCTGGAATCCGGGTCGTCCACGTCGTAGAGCACCAGGTCGCGGCGGCCGTTGCGGTGGGAGACGACCCCGACCGTCCGGCCTGACGAGGTCACCAGATCATGGCGGACGCCGATTCCCGGCAGCGGAGTCTGTTCCACCCGTACGCGCACGATGCCAACGTTAACCCGCAACGAGCCCGTTCCTACCCCGAAACAGACATCGTGATCGTTGTGTCCACCCGGCCGCGCGAGCGGAAGAGTGCCAGCAGCAGGAGACCGAGGACGACAAGGACCAGATTCAGGACGTACGCGAGGCGGAAGCCGTATTGCTGCGCGAGCCCGAACAGCGGGGCGGCCAGGATGTTCCCGATGGGGAAGGTGTTGGTGAACATGGTGGTCGCCCGTCCCGGGAAGCGCGGCATCATGTCCTGCACATAGGAGATGCCCAGCCCGGAGGTCGCCGCGATGAAGATCGCGTTCGGGATCTGCGCGACGGCCAGCATGGCGACCGAGTCCGCGGTGCTGGTCAGCACCTGGTAGATCACCGCGCAGACCGCGCCGCCGATGATGATCATCCGAAGCGGCACCCGCGTGGAGAGCCAGCCGAAGCCGAGCATCAGCGGGATCTCGAGCGCCGCGCAGAGCCCGAACAGCAGGCCGGCGTCGCTGATCGAGCCGTCCAGTTCCTGGGTGATGAAGAGCGGCAGCGCCTGCCCGCCGAGGACCATGCTGGTCTGCAACAGGGTGAAACCGGCCAGGATCGGGTAGAGGACGCGGGGCGGCTTTCCGGAGACCTGCTCGCCGTCGTGCGAGGCGGCCGGCGCCTCGACCTCCGGTAGCCAGCGCACGGCGACGAGAGCGGCGATGAGGTACGTGACGGCTGCCGCGCCGTAGACGTACTCGAAACCGCCGCCCTCCAGCAGGAAGGCGGCGAGGGACGGACCGCCGACCCAGGCGACCGAGAAGACCGTGCGGAGGGTGCTGATCCCCATCGCCGCCCGGGACGGATCGTCGCGTTGGAGCACCTGTCGCGCGTACGCGAAGGATTGTGGGAAGAGTGACCCGGCGATCGCGGTCGCCGTCGCGGTGAGCGCGAGCAGCACCCAGTAGTCGCGGACGTAGGCGGTGAGACCGCTGCCGACGCAACCGGCGAGCGCCGCGATGATCAGCAGGGTGCGCCGCATCGGCCGGCGGTCGGAGATCCGGCCGATCGCCCAGGACATGGCTACACCGGAGAGGGAGGCCACCACCAGGAAGAACGTGGCCTGGACCGGGCTGGCGCCGACGGCGGTGCTGAGGAAGAGCCCGAGGAAGGGACCGACCACTGCCGTGGCGATGGCGGAGGTGAGGAAGACGAGGCCCAGCGGGAGGAGTCGTCGTACCACCATCCGTACGTTACGGGTTCTTTCCTGTTTCTGCCCGGGGTCGGTGGTGGCCGTCACGGCTTTCGTGGACGCGCTAAAGTTGAGTTGCTTAGGCTCAAGTCTGACTTGGTTTCAGGGGAGCAGATGAACACCGAACGCTTGACCACCAAGAGCCGCGAAGTGATCACCGCCGCGGTCGCCGACGCCGGCAGCCGCGGGCATGCCACGGTCGAGCCGTGGCACATGCTGTTGTCGCTGCTCGACACCGGCGGATCGACCGCGACAGTGCTGCTGAGGGCGGTCGGGGCGAACCCCGCTGACGTGCGCCGGACCGCGGCCCGGGCGCTCGAGCAGCTGCCCTCCGCGCGCGGCGCCAGCACCGCGGAGCCCAGTCTCTCCCGCGAATTCGTGAACGCGATCGGCTCGGCCGACCTGATCGCCAAGCCGCTCGGCGACGAGTACGTGTCGACCGAGCATCTCCTGGCCGGCCTGGCCCGGGTCGGCGGCGCGGTCGGGCACGCGCTGACCAGCGCCGGCGCCACCGAGGAGGCGCTCGTCGCGGCGTTCCCCCAGGTGCGCGGCGGCGAGCGGCGGGTGACGAGCGCCGATCCCGAGCAGACCTACAAGTCGCTGGAGAAATACAGCGTCGACCTGACCGCGCTGGCCCGGGACGGCAAGATCGACCCGGTCATCGGCCGGGACGCCGAGATCCGCCGGGTGGTGCAGGTCCTGTCCCGGCGGACGAAGAACAACCCGGTGCTGATCGGCGAGCCGGGCGTCGGCAAGACCGCGATCGTCGAGGGCCTGGCCCAGCGGATCGTGGCGGGCGACGTGCCGGAGTCCCTGCGCGACAAGAAGCTGGTCTCGCTCGACCTCGGCGCGATGGTCGCCGGCGCTCAGTACCGCGGCCAGTTCGAGGAGCGGCTGAAGAGCGTCCTCGAGGAGATCCGCAGTTCGAACGGGCAGGTCGTCACGTTCCTCGACGAGCTGCACACGGTCGTCGGCGCCGGCAAGGGCGAGGGCTCGATGGACGCCGGCAACATGCTCAAGCCGATGCTGGCCCGCGGTGAGCTGCGGATGGTCGGCGCCACGACCCTCGACGAGTACCGCGAGCACATCGAGAAGGACCCGGCCCTGGAGCGCCGGTTCCAGCCGGTCGTCGTGGGCGAGCCGACCGTCGAGGACACCATCGGCATCCTGCGCGGGCTGAAGGGCCGTTACGAGGCGCACCACCGCGTACAGATCACCGATGCCGCCCTCGTCGCGGCCGCGAGCCTCTCCGACCGCTACATCAGTGACCGGTTCCTGCCGGACAAGGCGATCGACCTGATCGACGAGGCCGCGTCCCGGCTCCGCATGGAGATCGACTCCCGGCCGGTCGAGCTCGACCAGCTGCAGCGGCAGGTCGACCGGATGCGGGTGGAGAAACTGGCGCTCGGCAAGGAGACCGACCCGGCGTCGGTGGCCCGGCTGGAGAAGCTGGAGCGTGACCTGGCCGACCGCGAGGAGGAGCTGACCGCGCTCACCGCCCGGTGGGAGCGTGAGCGCAGCGGGCTGAACCGGGTGGGTGAGCTGAAGAAGCGGCTCGACGAGGCGAAGGCGGCGCAGGAGCGCGCCCAGCGCGACGGCGAACTGCTGGAGGCCTCGCGGCTGCTCTACGAGATCATCCCGGCTCTGGAGAAGGGGATCCGGGAGGCCTCCGACGCCGAGGACGAGAAGACCGAGCCGCCGATGGTCAAGGAGGAGGTCGGCGCGGACGACATCGCCGAGGTCGTCTCCGCGTGGACCGGCATCCCGGCCGGCCGGATGATGGAGGGCGAGACCGCCAAGCTCCTGCGCATGGAGGAGTCGCTGCAGGCCAAGGTGATCGGCCAGAAGGAGGCGGTCGCCGCGGTCGCGAGCGCGGTCCGGCGGTCCCGGGCCGGCATCGCCGACCCCGACCGGCCGACCGGCAGCTTCCTCTTCCTCGGCCCGACCGGTGTCGGCAAGACCGAGCTGGTGAAGGCCCTCGCCGGGTTCCTCTTCGACGACGAGCGGGCCATGGTCCGCATCGACATGAGTGAGTACGGCGAGAAGCACTCGGTGGCTCGGCTGGTCGGCGCGCCGCCCGGCTACGTGGGTTACGAGGAGGGTGGCCAGCTGACCGAGGCGGTGCGACGCCGACCGTACAGCGTGGTGCTCCTCGACGAGGTGGAGAAGGCCCACCCGGACGTCTTCGACCTGCTGCTCCAGGTGCTCGACGACGGCCGGCTCACCGACGGGCAGGGCCGGACCGTCGACTTCCGCAACGCGATCCTGGTGCTCACCTCGAACCTGGGCTCGGCGAACGCCGACTTCACGATGGGCGACGAGGAACGGCGCGACGAGGTGCTGGCCGCCGTCAGGGCGCACTTCAAGCCGGAGTTCCTGAACCGGCTCGACGACATCGTGGTCTTCCACGCGCTGACGAAGGAGGACCTCACCGCGATCGTCGACATCCAGCTCGCCCGGCTCCGCGATCGGCTCGCCGAGCGCCGGCTGGCCCTGGAGGTGCGGCCCGAGGCGGTCGACTGGCTGGGCGAGCACGGGTACGACCCGATCTACGGCGCCCGCCCGCTGCGCCGGCTGGTCCAGTCCACGATCGGGGATCTGCTCGCGAAGGCGCTGCTCGGTGGCGAGATCCGGGACGGGGACGTCGTGGTGGTCTCGCTCAGCGATACCAAGGACGGGCTCGCGGTGACTCGCGGCCAGTGATGAAGAAGGGCCCCGGGGTTCGCCCCGGGGCCCTTTCGTCAGTTCGCTGCCTCCCGTTGCCGGTAGGCATGTGTCATCAAGACGTCCGTGATGGCGTGCTCGCCCTCGGCGGACCAGATGCGTATCCCGTCGCGGTGCAACTGGTATCGCACGTCTTTGAATCGGGTGTGGGTGTCGTCATGGTGAACGACGGTCAGCGTGTCGGCGTGGGGCATGGGACTCACCGGTCCTTGTCAGCTCTGGGGCAGCCGCGGCGTGGTCACGCGGCAGGCCTAATGGGAAAGGCGCCTGTAGCCGGTCTGCCTCGGCCCCGGAGATGTGTACGCGGGGCGGGCGACTCGTGCCACGGGCAGGGCTGTCCGCCGGAGTTCTCTGCTGCCAGCCGGACGCCACGGAATCGAAGTGTAGGCGGGTCCGTCGAGGAGCGTCGCCCCCCGAACGAGCGACGTGTAGAAGCCATCGTCGCCCGATGCTTCCACACCGTCGCGGAGGGTGAGGTGCGGTCGCGGGATATGGCCTCCGACCGATACCGTAAATGGATCTAGAGGAGGGCAGTGTGACCGTACCCATATATCCCACCCCAAATCCGGCGCCGGCCGCGCGACCGCCGCGCCCGGGCGTCGTGTCCACGTCGTCCTACCTGCTCTACGCCGTCGCGGTCCTGCAGGTTCTCAGCGCGATCGTGACGCTGATGACGCTGCCCAGCGCGCAGGAGGCGTTCCGGGAGGCGTACGCGGGCACCGAGTTCGCCGGCGAGAGCGAGACCATCGCGACCGCGACGATGGTGGTGGTCGCACTGCTGTACGTCGTGATCGCCGCCGGTCTGGCCACACTGTCGTTCTTCAACAGCCGGGGCAGCAACGGCTCCCGGATCACCACCTGGGTGTTCGCCGGCATCGGCCTGTGCTGCAACGTGCTGGGTCTGACCAATGCGGCCGGCACCGCCGTCACCAGCAGCGAGGGTGCGGGATCGGGCCTGCCCAGCGACAGCCAGATCGACGCGCAGGTCTCGGACGCGATGCCGGGCTGGTACGAGCCGGCCATCTGGGCGCTGACGCTCTTCACCGTCGTCGCCCTGCTCGCCGTGATCATCCTGCTGGCGTTGCCGGCGGCGAACGCGTACTTCCGCAAGCCGTCGGTGGGATTCGCCGGCTATCCGGGCGCCTACCCGCCCGGAGGTGGCTACCCGCCGGCCGGTTACCCGCCGCACGGCGCCTATCCGCCCCCTGGTGGTTATCCACCGCCTCCCGGTGGGTTCCCGCCTCCCGGTACGCAGGGTCAGCCGTCCTATGGACAGCCCTATCCGGGGGCGCCGAGCAGTGGTGTTCCGGGCAGTCCGGCCGCCGGCCATCCGGCGCCGTCCTCTCCCTATGCGCCGCCTTCCTCGGCCCCGCCCGGGTACGGACCGCCGCCCGCCTACGGTCAGCCGCCCTTCTCACAGCCTGAGCCGGGCACGACGCCGTTCCATGGGCAGCCGGCGCCGGGCGCCCCGCAGTTCCCGGGCCAGCAGCCGCCGCAGTATCCCGGACAGCAGGCGCAGTATCCCGGGCAGCAGGCGCAGTATCCCGGACAGCAGGCGCAGTATCCCGGCCAGCAGGCGCAGTATCCGGGCCAGCAACCGCCGCCGTATCCGGGGCAACAGCCGTCGCAGTATCCGGGTCAGCAGCCGCCGCAGTACCCGGGCCAGCAGCCGCCGGCCGCGCCGTACCCGGGGCAGCCCGCCTTCCCGGGTGAGCAGAGCCACTTCGGAAGCCCGGAGCAGTACGGCCAGCCCGGTCAGCCTGCCCCCGGCCTTCCGCCATATCCGGGCCGGCAACCCGCTTCCGATACGCCGTCAGCTCCCGGCGCACCACCGGCCAGTCTTCCGCCGACCGACCCGTGGGCAGCACCTCCGCCCTTCCCCGCCGGTGACTCCCCGACCGACGGTTCGAGGGCGGCCGGGTCACCGAGCAGCGATTCCCCGGATGATCAATCTCAGTCCGGCCCGTCGGAAGCCGGTCAGCCGCCCGCCGATCCGCCGCGCAGCGATCAGCGGCCGCCGTCTGACCAGGGCTGAGGCCCGCTACAGCAAGCACTCCGGACCGGCCCGCCACATCGAGGCGGGCCGGTCCGCTGTTCCGGGCGGATCCGGTCCGGCCACTTTCGGACGCCCCAGGCGGTAGGTTTTGGCCAGCCGATCCACTGCGGGAGCCCATCGATGTCGTACAGCGAACAGCCGCCGGTCCCCGGCAGCCCCGCCTCGGGTGAGTCAGCCCCGGACGGGCCGATCCCAAGCGCCCAGCTCCCAGGCGGCCAATTCCCGGGCGGCCAGTCCCCAGGCGGCCAGCTCCCAGGCGGCCAGCTCCCAGGCAGCCAATTCCCGGGCACCCCGTTCCCCGGCGGCCAGGCTCCGGGTCATCCGTCGAGTGTGCCGTCTCAGCACGCCGGACCCGTGCGGCCCGCCGCTGTCACCACCGCCGTCGCTCTGCTCTGGACCATGGCGGTCGCCGGTCTCGTCTACGCGATCGGCATGGTCGCGGTGACGCCGGGCACGGTGAGCCGGTTCCGGGACGCCACGTCCGGTTCCGAGGTGGCCGAGAACTTCATCGCCGTCGTCTGGCTGGACGCCGCGGTCGGCGCCGTCATCGCCCTGCTGGTCGTCGCCCTCTTCACGGTTCTCGGTCTGGGCCTGCGGCGCGGCAGCAAGGTCGCCTGGGGTGTCACGCTCGGCGTCTGCGTCCTCGGCGTGATCGGCGGATGTGGTTCGGTGGCGGCGATCGGCGGCCAGCAGTCGGGTGAGGCGGTGCCGGGTTCGCTCGGTGAGGCCCTCAACGCGGCCTATCCAGGGGGCTGGATCGGCCTGAACGCCGCTGTGGCGGTCGCTCAGGTCATCGCGTACATCCTGGTGGCCTTCCTGCTCCTCCTCGCCCCGCGAGCCTTCTTCGGCCGCCGGAGCGACCCGGCGAGCGTGCCTCCGGGCGCGCACGGAAGCGTCCCTCCGGGTGCGCACTGGAGTGTCCCTCCGGGTGCGCACGCAAGCGTCCCGCCGAGTGGGCACTGGAGCGTCCCCCCGGGTGCGCACGGAAGCGTCCCCCCGGGTGCGCCTGCGAGCCTCCCGCCGGGTGCGCACGCGAGCGCGTTCACCCCCACGTCGGGAAGCGCCGGCAACCCGATCGCTTACCCCGGTAGTTCTTTCGGGTACGCGAACCCGCCGAGTGAGTCCGCGGTCACAACATCGCCGTGGGCCGCGCCACAATCCGCGGATCAATACCCGCATTCGGATCAATCTCCGTCCGAAGCGGATCAGAACTTCGTTCACCCTCCGGCGCGTAACCCGGAAGACGAGTACTGGTCACGACCTTCCGACTGAACTCGCCGGTAACAAACGCAAACCGGTCCCGTATCGACGACTGTGGGTCACTCGAACGGGTACGGTCCGTTTCTACCGGCGTCACCCGATCGGCTGTCCGGATAGATGTTGATCGGCCGGACGGTGGGTGTTTTCCGCTGGACGGGCAAACGTGATTCGCGCTCTCACAGCATGCTCACAGCGCATCCACCAGGTGATCCTGAGGTGCGCAGAGGTACCGTGGCGACGTTACCTGCTTTGAGCTGCATCTATGGTCTGGGGAAAGGCTGACTCCCGATGGTCGATCAGTAAACCTTCTTTACAGAAGCCCCCAAAGCCGTGGGTCAATAGTTCCGTTCCGCCCCGGCGGGGCGAAAGATTCCGGTTTTCTTCCAGCCAGTACGCTCGATGTCATGGGAGCACGGCACGACCTGGGTAAATTCATCACTGAATTGGCCGTCGCGCAGCGTGGCGCCGTGCTTTCATCGGGTCGGGGGCTGTTGGGTTCGGAGAGTGGCGAAAAGATCGCGCAGTGCCGCGTGATGGTCTCGATGCGTTGTGTGTCGGTTCATCGTCCGAGATCGGTGAGCCGAAACAATCGACGAATTACCAATGTGGCCCGCCTCACTCCGGAGACGGGGATCGAGAGCTCGACACGGATGGGTAGCGACCAGATGGCGGCTCAGGCGTTGCAGGAGGCAGAGACCGAAGTCGGTGTCGCGGGTTTCGGGGGGCGGGAGCGGGAGAGCTCCCTCTCGACCGAGAAGGCGATCGATGTCGGCCTTACGGCCTGAAAGTTAGCCGGTTCGTTCCTGCACACATGCAGGAGAATCGATGCAGTTGGTGGAAGGATGGAGATCGTGGGAACTGCGTTGGCGGAAATGACTATGCCTCAGATCTCACCGCTTGCCGGTGAGCCTATTGAACGCGCCGACGCCGAGCGCCTGGCGGGAGTGCTGAAGGCACTCGCCGACCCGGCACGGCTGCGGTTGCTGAGCCTTATCCAGTCCGCGACGGATGGCGAAGCGTGCGTCTGCGACCTGACGGCCCCTCTGGGTCTCTCGCAGCCGACCGTTAGCCACCACCTGCGGATTCTGACGGAGGCTGGTCTGCTGGAGCGCGAGAAGCGCGGTGTCTGGGCGTACTACCGCCTGGTGCCGACCGCCATCGCGACGATTGCGGACCTGCTCACCCCGCCGCGCAAGCGGGCCACCAAGAAGGCCCGCTGATCCGTTGGGAAACGCCTGGCGTCACTGAAACATGGGGGCGTGACGCCAGGCCGAGGACCAGGAGGAACGGGTGAACTACGTCCCCGGCGACCTGCGTGACCAGCTCGCGCACGTGGGTTACGACGTGGTGCAGGCCGGTCTCGTGTGTGGGTCGGGCGGCAATCTGTCCGCCCGCATCCCCGACGAGGATGCCATCTGGGTCACCGCGAGTGGCTCCTGGCTCGAACGCCTGAGCCGTAACTCCTTCGCGCCGGTCCGGATATCGGACGGCGCTTCCGCGCTGATCGGAGGCATGCCGCCGCCGCGGATCGAGCCGACCAGCGAGCTCGCCCTGCATCTCGCGCTCTACCGTGCCCGACCCGACGTCAACGCGGTCGTCCATCTGCACCCGCAGACGGCTCTTCTGCTGGACGCGCTCGGCGAGCACATCCGGATCGTCACGACCGACCATGCGTTCTATCTGCGACGGGTTTCGACGGTCCCGTTCCGGCTGCCCGGCAGCACGGAGCTGGCGTCGCTGACCGCAGCGATGGCCGCCGACGGCACCGACTGCCTGGTGCTGAGCCAGCACGGCTGTGTCGTCATGGGCGACTCCGTGGAGCTGGCGCACAAGCGCGCCCGCAATCTCGAGGAAGCGGCTTCACTGACCTACCGCGCGCTCGCCGCCGGCCGGCTGGAGAACCTCCGCGACTGCCCGGAAGAGTTCCTGGACCGGCTGCACGGTTCCACAGCCGTAACGGTCTGAGAGAGACGTAGAACGGCCCGGCTCCCCATCGAGGGGAACCGGGCCGTTTCTCGTGGACCGGATCAGCGCGGCGGCCAGGTCTGGTCGTCCGGCTGCTGCTGGGGCCGCCCGTAGGTCTGCGGCGGGTACTGCTGGCCGCCACCGTACTGAGTGGGCTCGTCATAGCGATCCTGCCGACCGCCGTACTGGTTGCCGCCGTACTGCGTCGGCTCGTCGTAACGGTCCGGCTGCTGCTGCGGTTGGCCGTACACACCCTGGCCGTATTGCTGCGGCTGACCGTAGGTCTGGCCGTAGGACTGCGGCTGGTGGTGCGGGTGGATCTCGTCGTGCACGGCCTCGGCGGCGCCGACCGCGGCGGCCGCGGCGACCACACCGAACGACTCGGCCACACCGGGGCCTTCGGCCGGAGCGTTCTTCTTGTGCTTCCGCTCGCGGATGATCTCGATCAGGATCGGCAGCACCGAGATCAGGACGATCAGCACGACCACCGGCAGGATGTAGTGGTCGATCTTGTCGCCGATGGCGTCGTAGATCTGCTGCGCCAGCAGGTAACCGATCAGGATGATGCCGTCGGTCCAGAGGATCGCGCCGACCACGTTCCAGATGAAGAACTGGCGGGCTGGCATGCCGAGGGTGCCGGCGACCGGGTTCAGGAACGTCCTGACGATCGGGATGAAGCGCGCCAGCACCACGGCCTTGGCCGGGCCGAACTTCTCGAAGTAGTACTCGGCCTTCTCGACGTACTCCTTCTTGAAGAGCTTCGAGTCGGGTTTGTCGAACATCCGACGGCCGTAGCGGGCGCCGAGCCAGTGCCCGAACTGGGCGCCCGCGATGGCACAGATCGGCGCGCCGATCAGCAGAGCGGTGATCGACAACTTGCTGCCGGCACCGAAGATCGAGTCGGCCACCGAGGAGGCCGCGACACCCGCCAGGAACAGCAGGGAGTCACCCGGGAAGAAGAAGCCGACGAGAAGGCCGGTCTCCGCGAAGAGGATGGCCAGAACGCCGGGCACGCCGAAGGCGGAGAGCAGGTCCTTCGGGTCCATCGGGTTCAGAGCGAGCTGCTCGGTGAGCGCATGGATGTCCACGAGGAGCCAGGGTACCGGCCCTCAGCAGGCCGGTACCTGTATGAATCCTGTGGATACCTTTTGCTCGCTGATCGTTGACCGTGTGGTCACAACCGCGGGTCGACCGGCTCCGATTCGGCTGCCAGGATGGCGAAGACCAGCTCGTGGACCCGCCATGCCGGGGCACCCTCGGCGAGCCGGTCCAGCGCCGCGAGACCGAGCCCGTGCTCCCGCAGTGCGAGGGCCCGCTTGCGGCCGAGGTTGCGTCCGCGCAGCCGCTCGAGCTGTTCCGGGCGGGTGTACTCGGGACCGTAAATGATCCTCAGGTACTCCCGGCCGCGGCACTTCACTCCCGGCTGCACGAGCCGCCCGTCGCTGTTCGTCGCGCCGAGCCCGGCCCAGGGCTTCACCACCATGCCTTCGCCGCCGGCGGCGGTCAGCGAGAGCCACCATGCGGTCGCCGCGGCCTCCGACTCCGGGTCACCGAGGTCGACGATCATCCGCCGGGTGGGCGTGAAGAGGCTCGGGTCTGCCGCGACCAGGCGGTCCGCGTGCGCCAGGTGCCAGTCATGGTCCTTTTCCTTGTACGAGGAACCGCCGCCGGCGAGGACCGCGAAGACAGCGAGCGTGACCCCGTCCAGTCCATCGGTCGGTTTCACGTACGCCCGGTAGGCCGCCGAGTACCCGTCGATCTCCGCGGATCGCAGCTCGAGCCGGTCCCGCAGGGCGGCGACGTCGAGACCGCGGCCCGCCACCTGATCGAGAACGGACAGCGCGGCGGGCAGCGCCGCTCGTCCGGCGGCCCCGACCCCGGCGTAGTGGTCCCGGATCAGCGATCCGGCCTTGGCCGACCACGGCAGCAGTTCGGCGTCGAGCAGCAGCCAGTCGGTGCCCAGCTCCGCGAAGATCGGCGCGGCGGCCGACCGGACCCGGGCAAGCAGCGGCTCGTCCAGCTCCGGACCGAAGAACGGCCGGCCGGTCCGGGTCCAGATCGCGTCGCCGTCGCCGGACGCCGAGACACGGACGACGGCCCGCGAGCCCATGTGCTTCTCCTCGCACACGACCCGGCTCACCCCGGCGGCCCGCAGATCGGCGAACGCCGACGACGGGTGTTCCAGGTATCCGTCCACGGTCGAGCTGGAGCAGGGCGCCATGGTCGGCGGCAGCCAGACCAGAGTCTCCGGGTCGACGGCCCACCGTCCCATCACCTCCAGCGCGGCGGCCGCGTTCTCGGCGGGGACGGTCGTCCGCCCGAACCCGTAATCGATGTGCCTGCGGCCCGTCACGTCAGCGATGTCCAGGCCCCCGTCGGCCTTGGCCGAGACCGGGACCAGCGGCCGTACCGGCGCGTAATACTCCTTGGCGGCCGGCACCGCGACCAGCTCGCGGGACGGCCAGCGCAGCGCGGTGAGTGAGCCGCCGAAGACGCAGCCGGTGTCCAGGCAGATCGTGTTGTTGATCCACTCCGGGACCGGTGTCGGCACGTGGCCGTAGACGACGGCGGCCGAACCCCGGTAGTCCTTGGCCCACGGGTAGCGGACCGGGAGGCCGTACTCGTCGGTCTCGCCTGTGGTCTCGCCGTAGAGCGCGAAGCTGCGCACCCGGCCGGACGCCCGCCCGTGGTACGCCTCCTTCAGCCCGGCGTGCGCGACCACGAGCTTGCCGTCGTCGAGCACGTAGTGGCTGACCAGGCCCTCGATGAAGGCCTTCGCCTCGGCGACGAACTCGTCCGGTTCGGCGGCGAGCTGCTCCAGGGTCTCCGGGAGACCGTGGGTGAGCTGCACGTTGCGGCCGTTCAGCTTGCGGGCCAGCTTCTGCTCGTGGTTGCCCGGCACACAGATCGCGTGACCGGCCGCCACCATGCCCATGACCAGGCGCAGCACGCCCGGCGAGTCCGGCCCGCGGTCGACCAGGTCGCCGACGAAGACGGCAGTGCGTCCCGGCTCCGGGTGCACGGCGTCGACCGGGCGGCCCTGGTCGTCGCGGATCAGGGTCCAGCCCAGCTTGCCGAGCAGCAGCTCCAGCTCGGCGCGGCAGCCGTGCACGTCACCGACGATGTCGAACGGGCCGTGCTCGTCGCGCCGGTCGTTGAACAGCTTCTCGTACCGGATCTCGGCGGCGGCGATCTCGTCGACCCCGCGCAGCACGTGGATCTTGCGGAATCCCTCGCGGCTCAGCTGGCCGAGGGAACGCCGCAGGTCACGGTGCATTCGGGTGAGGACGCGGCGGTCGAACGTGCGGTCGGCGCGACCCTGCGTGCGCTCCCAGGCGAGCGACTCCGGCACGTCCAGGACGATCGCCACCGGCAGCACGTCGTGCTCACGGGCCACCTTCACGAGACCGGCGCGGGCGTGCGACTGCAGGTTGGTGGCGTCCACGACGGTGAGCCGGCCGCCGGCGAGACGCTTGCCGGCCACGTAGTGCAGCACGTCGAAGGCGTCACCCGAGGCCGACTGGTCGTTCTCGTCGTCGGCGACCAGGCCGCGGAAGTAGTCCGAGGAGAGCACCTGGGTCGGCGCGAAGTGGGCACCGGCGAACGTCGACTTGCCGGAGCCGGAGATGCCCACCAGGGCGACAAGGGAGAGCTCGGGTACGTCGAGGATCATGCGGACACCTCCTGGATCTTGAAGAGAGCGAGCTGAGTAGGCGCGCCGGTCGTCTCGTGCTGATCGCCGACGCCGCGGATCGTGACCGCGTAGCCGTGCTCGGCCGCGACCCGCTCGGCCCACGCGGCGAATTCGGCGCGGGTCCATTCGAAGCGATGGTCCGAGTGACGCATGCCGGTCAGGCCTTCGTAATGCACGTTGTACTCGGCGTTCGGCGTGGTCACGACGACCGCGGCGGGCCGGGCGTGACCGAAGACGGCCGCTTCGAGGGCCGGCAGCCGGGGCAGATCGACGTGCTCGATCACCTCCATCAGCACCGCCGCGTCGAAGCCGCGCAGCCGGTCGTCCCGGTAGGTGAGCGCGGTCTGGATCAGCTTGATCCGGTCCTTCTGCCGTTCCGGAAGCCGGTCGAGGCGCAACCGGCGGGCGGCCATCTCCAGCGCGCGGCTGGAGACGTCGGCCCCGACGATCTCGGTGAACGACCGCTGCTTCACCAGCGCGGTGAGCAGCGCGCCACCACCACAGCCCAGGTCGAGGACCCGGCCGGCGCCGACCTCCTCCAGGGCGGCCAGGACCGCCTCGCGGCGCTGCTCGGCGAGCGACGCCTTGCGGGGCACCGGGAGCTCGGCCTCCTCCTCGGTGGCCGGTTCGTCGTTCACCTCCTCGGCAGCGAGGATCTGCAGCGCGGTGGTCGCGAGCGACTTGCGGTGCGCCAGGTAACGACGGGCGATCAGCACCTTCTCCGGATGGCCGGCGAGCCAGCCCTCACCGGATCGCAGCAGCTTCTCGATCTCGTCCGGCGCGACCCAGTAGTGCTTGCCGTCGTCGAGAACCGGCAGCAGGACGTAGAGGTGGTTGAGCGCGTCGGCGACCCGCAGCTCGCCGGTGAGGTGCACCCGCACATAGCGGCTGTCCCCGCCGATCTCCGGCTCCAGCGGGATCGCCGTGGTCGCCACCGTCCAGCCGAGCGGCCCGAACAGCCGGGTCACCAGGTCGGCGGTGCCGCGCAGCACCGGCACCTCGATCTCCAGCGGGATCGGGGTGGCGGCCAGCTCCGGGCGGTCCTTCGAGGCGCCGCGCAGGGCGCTGCGGAAGACCTTGGCGAGCGCGCTGGCCAGCAGGCTGGATGCCGCGTACGGGCGATCGTTGACGTACTGGCTCAGCTCGAACGCGTCCCGCTGGGCCCGCAACCGCTGAGGGTCGACGTCCAGCATCAGCGCCGCGGTGCACCTGTCCTCGTTCGCCTCCGGGTACATGACGTACGCCGTACCGGTGGGCACGTCGAAGGAGTGAACCTTCCCGGGGTGCTTGACCAGCAGGTATCCGAGATCGGTCGCGGGCCGGTGAGTGGTCGTCAGGGTGAGCAGCACCCGCTGATCGTCTCAGCGGCGCCGTTCCCAGGCGAACGAATTCGTCAGCGGTAGTCGTCGTCGAACTCGACGACGCGACCCTGCTCCTGGGCGTCCCACTCGTTGGCCTCGCCGACCGCGGAAGCGTCGTCCCCCTCGTCGTCCTGCCAGCTCGGAACGGCCGACACCGCCTGCTCGGCCGCGTCCACCTCGGGTGTCTCCAGGTCGATCTGGTCCATCGGGCGCGTCATGATCGGCTCCCTTCGTCCGTCGCCTCTCATGGTGCGGCTTCCCCCGTCCAGATGCCGCACAAACCGGCGTCACCGATCCGAGGTGGGGCGCCGCCGGGCCAGATAACGCCCGATTCCGCCCGCCGCCAGCAGGAATGCGCCGACGACGAGCAGCCCGGTCGGCCCGGTGATCGGCAGACTCGCCTCCCCGCCCGCCACGCTGATCCTGATCGCCGCCGCGTCGTTGCCGGTCGTACCGCTGTCGGCGATCTCCTGCACCCGCACCGAGCCGTCCTCGCCGGGTTTCTTCTCCACCCGCACATCGAGGTCGAAGTAGGCGCGGCCGCCCGGCTTCAGGGCCGCGTCCGAGACGCAGAGGAACTGCTGCTCCTGGTCCCAGGCATCGCATTCGCTCTCGGTCCAGTCCAGGTACGTGTGCGGCGGCAGCGCGACGCCGACCAGCACGTTGTTGTTGTCGAACAGGTCGGGGTAGAGGCGGCCGGGCCCGTTGTTGACCAGCCCGACGCGGACCGGGACGGTGCTGTCCGCCGCGGCCTTGACCTCGGCGCCGATCGCGGCGAAGTCCGCCGGCTCGCCACCGGTCACCGTGGCGGTGAGGTTGACGTCGTTGTCGGTGTAGTCCTGCTCGACCTGCGGTTCGCCGGCCACCGAGACGACCTCGGTGAGCTCCAGATCGCCGCCGGTGCCGGCCTCGCCGACCCCGAAGATCTCCTCGATCAGCTCGTCCGGCCAGGACGCGAGCAGGTCATCCCACTCGGTCACGGTGGTCCAGGTGACTTCGGTCTCCACGGTGCTGCCGCCGATCGCGTCGGCCGGCGGGTGCATCGTGAAGGGCTCGGCGAGTTCGTACGTCGTGCCGGGCTGCAGGGTGGCGTCGAAGGTGCAGACGATCACCTTGCCGTACCGGCAGTTCTTGTACCGGTCGCCGATCAGCAGGTCCTGGCTGGCGCCGACGTAGAGCATCACGCCGTCGGCGACGGTCGAACCGGCGTTGCGGACCCGCGACTGCACCGGGGTGGACTCGCCGGCGGCGGCCTCGATCGGGTCGATCTCCACGGCTGCCAGGTCGACGCCCTCGCCGATGCGTACCTGGGACTCGGAGGTGGTTTCCGGGCCGTCGCCGGCCTTGGCGGTGACCGTCACCGTGCCGGAGGCGCCGGCGGCCGCGTCCGCGAGCGGGTTGATGCCGAAGGAGCTCAGACCGAAGAACGGCACACCGGTCCCGGTGAACATCGCGGTCGAGCAGGTGAACGTCGTGCCGCTCAGATCACAGCCGCCGTTCGACGGGTCCGAACTCGGGGTGAGGCCGGAACTCTGACCGATCGCCCAGCCGCCGGTGCCGAGGTTCTCGTACGCCTCGGTCAGCTCGACCTCGGCGAACGAGGCGATGCCCGAGTAGTCGACGGTGTAGTCGATCGTGGTGTACCCCGCTGTGCCGCCGTCGTCGATCGACGCCCAGAGCAGCGCTTCCTGGCCGTCGCCGCCGGGGGCGAGGGTGACCTGCTGGAAGCGGGCGGTGACGGTGGGACTCGTGGGTGCTGCAGTGGCGGGAAGCGGGCAACCACAGACAGCGAGCAGGACCGCGGACGCAGTGGTCGCGATCCGCCCGGTAAGCACGGACATGACCTGAAGGTTATTTGTCTTTACGCCTGATGTGCCGGGTTCCGAGTCCGAGTTTCGGGGTGATTTCCGCTACGCACTGCGACTGCGGAATACTGCCTGCTGGAGGACAGCGCGGTCCTGCCCTCTGTCTGTAGTTCCAAAGAGCAAGGAGCGCCTGATGCCTATCGCTTCCCCCGAGGTCTACGCCGAGATGATCGATCGCGCCAAGGCCGGCGCGTTCGCCTACCCGGCGATCAACGTGACGTCCTCGCAGACCCTCAACGCGGCCCTGCAGGGCTTCGCGGAGGCCGGCAGCGACGGCATCGTGCAGATCTCCACCGGTGGCGCCGAGTACGCCTCGGGTCCGACGATCAAGAACATGATCACCGGCGCCGTGGCCCTGGCCGAGTACGCGACCGAGGTGGCCAAGAACTACCCGATCAACATCGCGCTGCACACCGACCACTGCCCGAAGAACAAGCTCGACTCGTACGTCCGGCCGCTGCTCGCGATCTCGCAGGAGCGCGTCAACAAGGGCCTCGCCCCGCTCTTCCAGTCGCACATGTGGGACGGCTCGGCCGTGCCGCTCGACGAGAACCTGCAGATCGCCGAGGAGCTGCTCGCCGCGTCCGCCGCTGCGAAGATCATCCTCGAGATCGAGGTCGGCGTCGTCGGTGGCGAGGAGGACGGCGTCTCCGCCGCGATCGACGACAAGCTCTACTCGACCGTCGAGGACGGCCTGGCCACCGCCGCCGCGCTCGGCCTGGGTGAGAAGGGCCGCTACCTGACCGCCCTGACCTTCGGCAACGTGCACGGCGTCTACAAGCCGGGCAACGTCAAGCTCCGCCCGGAGATCCTCAAGGAGATCCAGGACGCGATCGGCGCGAAGTACGGCAAGGAGAAGCCGCTCGACCTGGTCTTCCACGGTGGCTCGGGTTCGCTGCTCTCCGAGATCCACGGCGCGCTGGACTTCGGTGTGGTGAAGATGAACATCGACACCGACACGCAGTACGCGTTCACCCGCCCGGTCGTCGACCACATCATGCACAACTACGACGGTGTGCTGAAGGTGGACGGCGAGGTCGGCAACAAGAAGGCGTACGACCCGCGCGCCTGGGGCAAGCTGGCCGAGAACGGTCTGGCGAAGCGCGTCGTCGAGGCGTGCGAGCACCTCCGCTCGACCGGAACCACCCTCTCGAAGTAGCTCGTTCGGCGGCGGCCGGTCCCCGATGGCGGGGACCGGCCGCCGTTGTCTTGCACGGTCACACAGCGGCATGGGTACGATCGAATGTCTTGATCAAGGGACGGTGGTCGTGCTCGGCATCGAGGGCTGGAAACCCGAGTGGCATCACGATGCCGAAGCCCTCGCCGCGACACATCGACACATGTTCGTGCGGCTCATCGGCCGTAAGCTGCGGTCCAGCTGGCTGATGTGGGACGTCGCCCAGCGGGGCTGGTTCGCCGACGGCCCGGTCATCCTCGACTTCGGCCTGAGTCATGTAGAGATCACTCACCGTAAGTTCGACGAGTGTGCGATCACCTGGGACCAGATCGACATGGACCGCCCGATCGACTGGTACGAGCACTTCGACTGGCGGGCCGACCCGCACGCCGCCCTGCGGCACGCCCGCGGCCGTCCACTGAGGGCGGT
Source organism: Actinoplanes sp. OR16 (assembly GCF_004001265.1). GTDB lineage: Bacteria > Actinomycetota > Actinomycetes > Mycobacteriales > Micromonosporaceae > Actinoplanes. The sequence goes on from NZ_AP019371.1 coordinate 2,427,834, forward strand.
GAACGTCATCGAGCGCACCACCTCGGCCGACTGGCGTCCCCGGGTCCTGCACGCCGTCGAGTTCCTCTTCGACGGCGCGCGCCTCGCCGTCTACAACGCGATGGACGAGAACGGCCTCACCGACGTCCCCGAAGGCGATCTGCCGGCCGCCCACTGGCGCCGCGTCCACGTGGCCTAGTCGCCGCCCCCGCCACCACCGCCGCTGTCGCCGCCGCCTCCGGAGTCGGAGCCCCAGCCGCCGCCCGAGTCGGACGAGTCCCAGAAGCCGCCGGAATCGCCCGACGAGTGGCTGTGCGACGAGTGCGACGACGCGCTGCGGGCCCTCCTGTGGCGGACCGGCCCGTGGTCGCGGCCTCGGCGGGCCGCTCGGAGAACGAGGACCGCGACGAATGCCATGAACGCGAAGAACACCACTGCCACCAGGGCGATGACCACCACCACGATGCTCGTCATGACCGCAGTGTGCGGCACGCCCGCCACTGTCAGCCGGACAGGGCCGCCATCGCCTCGTCCAGCGAGTCGGTGACCACGATCAGCCCGGACTGGTCGCCGTGCGGGGAACGGGCCAGCAGCGGCCGCAGCAGCTCGGTCACGGGCAGCGCGGACCAGTGCTCGACGCCGAGGAAGACGTAGGCCCCGGACGGCCCGTCGGTGGCGTAGAACGTCTTCGTGGCGGCCTGGAAGATCTCCTGGACCGTCCCCGCCCATCCGGGCGCGAAGACGATGCCGCCCCGGGCCAGCCGCAGGATCGAGTCCTCCCGCACGGCGTTGGAGAAGTACTTGCCGATCTGCCCAGCGAACAGGTTGGCCGGCTCGTGCCCGTACAGCCAGGTGGGCAGGGCGAGACCACCGTGCTGGAGGCGCCCGGCGGCGTCGAGCGCGGGCAGCGGGTAGTCGGCGCGCACGGCCAGGGCGGCCGCGGTGTAGGGGTCGTGGTCCAGGAAGTGCGGCGCCGCGGCCAGGGCGTCGATCGCGGCAGAGAGATCCTCCGGGGTACGGGAGGCGAAGTACCCGCCGAGGTTCGCCGCTTCCATGACGCCGGGTCCGCCGCCGGTCACGATGAGACGACCGCCGGCGGCCAGCCGCTGTGCCAGCGAGGCCGCCATCCGATAGGCGTCCGACCCGCGGAGCGCCGCGTGCCCGCCCATGATCCCGATCGCGCCCCGCTGTCCGTGCGCGGCAGCCCAGGCGGCGAGGGACTTGCCGAGCGCGTTGTCGATGCCGGCGTCGTGCAGCCGCTGGGCGACGGCTTCGCGGACGGTCGGGACCGCGCCGCCGTGCGCCACGAAGTGGTCGTAGACGACCGTGTCGTACATCCCGGCGAAGCCGCCCTCGGCGAACCCCTGAGCGAGGTCCTCGGGCGTGTAGAGGACGGCCGGGTGCGTCGGGTAGGGCAACCCGTCGAGTGGCGGCACCACGTGCGCGCCCCTGCGGATCAGGTCGATCTCCGCGTCCGGGCCGCTGAACTCGCAGCCGACGAAGAGCGTGTCGTGCACGTCCACATCGGAGAGGTCCGGCGGGTCACGGTCCAGGCGGAGGCCGAGGACGACCAGGCCGGCGAGGGTGCGCTTGGCGATCAGGGAGTCCAGTTCGGCGCGGGACTCGATCTCGAACTCGGTCGCGTCGAACGGGACGTCGCCGCCCAGGACAGGCTGTAACGGATCGGGCATGTGCTCCATATTGACGGACTACCTAGAGTTGTCCCATGCGTGCTGCGTCGGGATCGCTCTTCGGGTTGGCCTACGGTGATTCGCTCGGCAAGCCCACCGAGTTCCAGGCGTACGCCGAGATCGTCGAGCGGTACGGCCCGGCCGGCCCACGACGGCTCGAAGGCGAGCCGGCCCTGGTCACCGACGACACGCAGATGGCGCTCGCGGTCGGCGAGACGCTGCTGGAGTTGCGCGGCGAGGTCACGCCGGAGACGTTCGAGCCGGTGCTGCGCCGCCGTTTCCTGGAGTGGGCGGCCAGCCCGGAGAACGACCGCGCCCCCGGGATGACCTGCCTGCGGGCCTGCGCGGCGCTCGCCGACGGCCGGCCGTGGACGCAGGCCACCCAGGCCGAGTCGAAGGGCTGCGGGGCGAACATGCGGGTCACCCCGATCGGCCTGATCCCGGGGCTGAGCGACGACCAGCGTGCGGGAGCTGCTCAGCTGCAGGCGGCGCTGACGCACGGTCATCCGACGGGACTCGCTGCCAGTGAGCTCACGGCGTACGCATGCTGGTGGTTGAAGAACGGCCTGGCGCCGGACCGCCTGCTGCAGGCGCTGCGGGAACGCTGCGTGGAGCAGCGCCGGATCTATCGCGGGGACTGGCTCGGCGAGCTCTGGCAGCGGCCGACGGTGACCTCGCCGGAAGAGTTCATCGCGCTCGGATGGGACGAGTGCGCCACGGCGATCGACCGGGTGGAGGCGGCGCTCGCGGGCGGCGAGCACGACGGCGACCCGTGCCTCGCCACCGGCGCCGGATGGATCGCCGAGGAGGCGCTCGCCACCGCGCTCTACGTCTACCTGATCTCCCCGGACGACCCGGTCGCCGTCGTCGGCCGGGGCGCCGCCTCGTCCGGCGACTCCGACTCGATCGCCTGCCTGGCGGGCGCGTTCGCGGGCGCGTCGCTCGGCCTCGGCGCGTGGCCGGCCGAGTGGCAGACGCAGATCGAGTACGCCGATCGGCTGTTCCGCCTCGGGAAAGCATGGGACTGAGCGGAATTAACCTTCGCCGTACGGGTTGAATGAGGTCATGCAGAACCTCCTTCCCGAGCCGCCGGCCACCCGTCTGCCCGCCGACGCGGAGGCCGACGAAGCCCTCGCCTCAGCCGCCGCGACGGGCACCGTCGAGGCCTTCAAGGCGGTCGCCGCCAAGTACCCCGCCTACAGCGCCGCCTGGGCGCCGCTGGCGGCCGACGCGCTGAACTCCGGCGAGCCGGTCACCGCGTACGCGTACGCCCGCACCGGTTACCACCGCGGCCTCGACGCGCTGCGCCGCAACGGCTGGAAGGGCCACGGCCCGGTGCCCTGGTCGCACGAGGCCAACCAGGGCTTCCTGCGCTGCCTGCACTCGCTGTCGCTGGCCGCCGCGGCGATCGGGGAGGCCGACGAGGCTGCTCGGTGCGCCCAGTTCCTGCGTGACAGCGACCCGGCCGCCGCCGACGCCCTGACCTGATCCGTCCCGGTCACAGCCCTTCGGCGACCGCTGCCGCGATCTTGAGCCAGGCGTCGCGGGTGTTCGCCGACAGGGCGCCGTAACGCAGTGGCTCACCCGAGTCGATCAGCTTCTCGTACGGCGCCAGCAGCACCGAGCGGGTTCGTGCCGCGAAGTGCTGCTGGATCGCCGGCAGGTCGATGTCCTTGCGGGTCGGCGGCATCGTCACCACGGTGATCGCCTCCCGGACCAGCCGGCGTCGGCCGCTCTGCTCCAGGTGGTCGAGCATCCGGGCTGCGGTCTCGGCCGAGTCGTTGCGCGCCGACATGGTGATCACCAGTTGGTCGGTGGCGTCCATCGCCGCCTGCCAGTTCTCCGCGCGGACGTTGTTGCCGGTGTCCACGAAGATCAGCTTGTAGAAGCGGCTCACCACGTCCCGGATCTCGGCGAACGCGCCCGCCGTGAGCATCTCGCCGGCGGTCGCCGACTCGTCCGAGGCGAGCACGTCGAACATGCCCTCGCCCTGCGATCGGACGTACTGCGAGAGGTCGCCGACCCGGCCCTGCGCGCCCTGGAAGAGGTGCAGGTCGCGCATCATGTCGCGGACCGTGCGGGAATGGAAGTCCTGCTGGGCGCGCATCCCGAGGGTGCCCTGGGTCTCGTTGTTGTCCCAGGCCAGTACGTAGCCGCCGCGCTTCTGGCCGAACGTCATGGCGAGCAGCAGCACCGCAACCGTCTTGCCGGCGCCGCCCTTCGGGTTCACGATCGTGACCTGCCGCAGGCCGCCGAAGTTGCGCCGGACCATCTCGACGTCCTGCTTGTACGCCAGCTCGCGCCTGCCGGGCGGCACCTTCAGCAGGCCCATCGTGCTCTTCTGCAGCAGCGCCCGGGCGCCCATCGTGGCGGTCTGCTGCGAGGGTTTCACCAGGCGGCGGCGGGCGAACTCGTCGGCGGTCGGCGACTCGTCGTCCTTCTCGGCCTCGTCAAGATCGGGGAGGGGCACGGGTGGGGGCGCCGGCCGCTGCAACGGCTGCGACCAGGGCCCCCGCGATTCGGTGAGTTCGTCCGCCACGGATGCGACCTCCGTAAAGACATCGATCGAGCCAAATGTCCGTTCAGGGTCGCACAGAGATCAGCCCGCGTACACCGCCCAGGCGCCCGGCTCGGTCCACCAGGATCGCTTGCGGCTCGTCGATCCCGCCACCCCGTCGTCGAGGAACTGCAGGTCGCCCTCGCGCGGAAGCACCGAGACGGCCCGCCCGCGAGCCCGGCGCACCTCCACGCGAACCTTCGTGCCACGGAACCGCTGCTTCACCACGACCGGCACCGCCACCGCGACCTCGACCCGGCCGTCGGTGGGGTCACCGTCGGCGAGCAGCCGGAAGCCGTCGAACTCGGCGTAGCCACCGGCGTTGCCGACCGCGCAGGCCAGCACCGGCTCCTCGCCGTCGGTGAGCAGCGCGTCGTCGACCTCGACCCGGCCACGCCACGGCACCGCGCGGCCGTTGTCGTCGGCGCCACCGAGCAGCGCGCCGTCGAGCGTCACCGAGCCGCCGTCGTTGCGCAGCAGGTCGAGCCGGCGGACCGGGCCGTTCAGCACGGCCGCCGCCACGTCCTCGGGCGTACGCGGAAGCCCGAGCTGCGACGCGAGGTCGTCGGAGTTGCCCGGGTCGAGCGGCAGGATCGCCAGCGGCGGCAGGTCCGGCACGGTGCGGACGGCGTCCAGGTCGGCGGGGCGCTTGCTGGGCGGCGGAGCGTACCGCCGGACCAGCCTGCGCACGACGGCGCGCAACTGGCCGTCGGTAGCGCTCGCCACCACCAGCCGGAGCTTGGCGTCCGAATCGGGCCAGGTCAGACCGTCGGGCCGGGCCGGACCGTCGAAACGCGCCAGAACCGCGTCGATCTCCTGATCGGAAGCGGCCATGACGATCTCGACCTGAGCGCCTGCCTTGCGCAGGGCGTCGGCACAGGCCAGCACCGGGGTACGCGGGGCGCAGACCGTGGCGGCGGCCGAACCGCCGCAGCTGTCACCGCAGCCGCCGCAGGAGTCGCCGCCCGCCGACTTCTCCGACAGGCTGAGAAGCACCACGTCAAACATGTCAGTCCTCGAGGACCGAGTGCCGCTCGATGACCGCCTCGCGGCCCGGGCCGACGCCGACGATCGAGATCCGCGCGCCGATCCGCTGCTCGACGAACTCGACGAAGCCCTGCGCCTCCTTGGGCAGCTCGTCGAAGGTGCGGCAGCCGGAGATGTCCTGCTTCCAGCCGGGAAGCGTCTCGAGGATCGGCTTCGCGTGGTGGAAATCGGTCTGGTTGACGGGCATCTCGTCGTGCCGGACGCCGTTCACCTCGTACGCCACGCAGACCGGGATCTCGTCGAGGCCGTCGTAGTTGTCCAGCTTGGTCAGTGCGAAGTCGGTGACGCCGTTGATCCGCTGCGCGTAGCGGCCGATCACCAGGTCGAGCCAGCCGATGCGGCGCGGGCGGCCGGTGGTCGTCCCGTACTCGTGGCCGACCTTGCGGAGGTAGTCGCCGACCTCGTTGTGCAGCTCGGTGGGGAAGGGGCCCTCGCCGACGCGCGTGGTGAACGCCTTCATCACGGCGACCACCCGGTCGATGCGGGTCGGCGGGATGCCGGAACCGGTGCAGGCGCCGCCGGACGTCGCGTTCGAGCTGGTCACGAACGGGTAGGTGCCGTGGTCGACGTCGAGGAGCGTGGCCTGGCCCGCCTCGCAGAGGACGACCTTGCCCGCGTCGATGCCCTGGGCGAGTTCGAGCGCCGTGTCGGCGACATAGGGGCGGAGGCGGTCGACGTACGACAGGAGCTCTTGAACGACCTCCTCGACCTTGACCGCGCTCCGGTTGTAGATCTTGGAAAGGACCTGGTTCTTGAAGCTGAGGGCGGCGGACACCTTCTGCCGCAGGATCGACTCGTCGAAGAGGTCCTGGACCCGGATGCCGACCCGGTTCATCTTGTCGGCATAGGTCGGGCCGATGCCGCGGCCGGTCGTGCCGATCCGCCGGGCGCCGAGGAAGCGCTCGCTGACCTTGTCGAGCGACCGGTTGTAGGACGCGATGACGTGCGCGTTCGCGCTGATCCGCAGGCGTGAGGTGTCGATGCCGCGCGCCTCCAGCCCGTCGATCTCCTGGAACAGCACGTTGAGGTCGACGACCACGCCGTTGCCGATCACGGGTACGACGCCGGGGGAGAGGATTCCGCTCGGCAGGAGGTGGAGTGCGTACTTCTCGCCGTCGATGACGACGGTGTGGCCCGCGTTGTTGCCACCGTTGAACTTGACCACGTAGTCGAGCCGGTCACCCAGCAGGTCCGTGGCTTTGCCCTTGCCCTCGTCGCCCCACTGGGCGCCGACCAACACGATCACCGGCACTTTTCGTGCTGCCTTTCCTCAAGGTCGTACCTGGAGGAGCCCCGGGTACTGCCGAAGTTTACGCGACGGTGACGCAGGTAGGATGGGCCGTCGTGCGCGTACTTCTGATCGGCTCCGGTGGGCGCGAGCACGCGCTTGCCGTCGGGCTCGCCGCCGACCCTTCCGTCGACTTCCTGGCCGCCGCGCCCGGCAACCCGGGCATCGCCCAGGTCGCCGAGCTGCACGAGGTCACCGCCACCGATCCCGCCGCGGTCGCCGCGCTGGCCGTCGAGCTCCGGGCCGACCTGGTGGTGATCGGCCCCGAGGCCCCGCTGGTCGCGGGCGTCGCCGACGCCGTGCGGGCGAAGGGCATCGCCGCCTTCGGCCCGTCCGCCGCCGCGGCCCGGTTGGAGGGCTCCAAGGCGTTCGCCAAGGAGGTCATGTCGGCTGCCGGCGTGCCCACCGCCCGGTCCTTCGCCTGCACCACGGTCGAGGCGGCCCGGGCCGCTCTCGAAGAGCTGGGCGCTCCCTACGTCGTGAAGAACGACGGCCTCGCCGCCGGCAAGGGCGTCGTCGTCACGGACTCCCTCGAAGCCGCCGTGAAGCACGCCGAGGAGTGCGGCACCGTCGTCATCGAGGAATACCTGTCCGGCCCCGAGGTCTCGCTCTTCGTGGTCACCGACGGCACCGCCGTGGCGCCGCTGATGCCGGCGCAGGACTTCAAGCGCCTCGCCGACGGCGACGAGGGCCCGAACACCGGGGGCATGGGGGCGTACGCGCCGCTGGACTGGGCGCCGGCCGACCTGACCGAGCGGGTCGTCCGGGAGACCGTCGAGCCGACCCTGGCCGAGATGCGCCGCCGTGGCACGCCCTTCTCCGGGCTGCTCTACGTCGGGCTCGCGCTCACCCCGGGCGGCCCGAAGGTGATCGAGTTCAACGCCCGCTTCGGCGACCCGGAGACCCAGGTCGTGCTGGCCCTGCTGGACACGCCGCTCGGCGGCCTGCTGAACGCGTCGGCCACCGGCACGCTCGCCGAGCACCCGGCGCTGTCCTGGAAGTCGGGCTCGGCCATCACCGTGGTCGTGGCGAGCCACAACTACCCGGGAACGCCCCGCACCGGCGACGTCATCTCCGGCGCCGAGGTCCCCGGCGTCATCCACGCCGGCACCGCCCGCCGCCCCGACGGCGCCCTGATCTCAGCCGGCGGCCGAGTCCTCAGCGTCACCGCCGTCGGCGACGACCTGCCCGGCGCCCGCGAGGCCGCCTACGCCCTGGTCGAGGGCGTCCGGCTGGAGGGCGCCCAGTACCGCACGGACATCGCCCTGAAAGCGGTCGAGGGCCGGGTCACTCTGTGACGCGTGCCCCGGCGGTATCCAGCGCGGATGTGAGTGCCTGAGCGCCGGGGCGGGGTTCGGATCCCACCGGATCCGAACCCCGCGTCCGCGCGTCGTCAGCCCTTGGGGATGTCGAAGAGCTTGGCGATGCTGGCCGCCAGCGAGAGGTCGCCCTTCGCCTTGATCTTGCCGGTCATGAACAGCATCATCGGGTTGCCGTCGCCGGAGACGGTCTTGAGGAAGGTGACCGCGTCCATCGTCATGGCCAGCTTCGGGTCGCGGACCGGCTGGTTGGTGACGGTGCAGGCGCCGTTCTCGATCACGGTCTCGTAGGTGTCGCTCGAGCCGTCCGGGCCGCCCGTGATGATCCAGTGGATGACGGCCTCGGTGTTGCCCGCCCGGTCGGCCCGGAAGAGCGTGGGCATCCGGTTGAACACCTCGTCGAGGATCTTCGGCCGCACGTCGGACGCCATCACTTCGGCGATCTTGGAGTCCGGAGTGGACTTGACGAGCTGGGAGAACTCCTTGGGGCCGATCGACGAGAGCGCTTCAGGGCTGAAATCAGTCATCAGTGGACCTTTCGGAATGATCGTCGAGCTACTCGCCGGTAACCTTAGCGAGCCCGCTCGTCCTTGTGCAGTGTGCCACTCGGGGGTCATGGAAGAATCGGGCCCGTGACCATCCCGAACGTGCTTGCCGCTCGCTACGCCTCCACTGATCTCGTCGCCCTCTGGTCCCCGGAGGAGAAGATCCGGATGGAGCGGCGGCTCTGGCTCGCCGTCCTGAAGGCCCAGCGCGATCTCGGCGTCGCGGTTCCCGACGGCGCGGTGGAGGCGTACGAAGCAGTGCTCGACCGCGTCGACCTGGAGTCGATCGCCGCCCGCGAGCGCGTCACCCGGCACGACGTCAAGGCGCGCATCGAGGAGTTCAGCGAGCTTGCCGGCTTCGAGCAGATCCACAAGGGGATGACCTCCCGCGACCTCACCGAGAACGTCGAGCAGCTCCAGATCCGCGCGTCCCTGGAGCTGATCCGGGACCGGGTGGTGGCCACGCTGGCCCGGCTCTCGGCGCTCGCCGTCGAGCACTCCGACCTGGTGATGACCGGCCGCTCGCACAACGTCGCGGCGCAGGCCACCACGCTCGGCAAGCGTTTCGCCTCGGCGGCCGAAGAGCTTCTGATCGCGTACGACCGCCTGGACGATCTGATCGGGCGCTACCCGCTTCGAGGGATCAAGGGCCCTGTCGGTACGGCGGCCGACCAGCTCGATCTGCTCGACGGCGACGACGGCAAGCTCGCGGAGCTGGAGTCGCGGGTGGCCGGGCACCTCGGGTTCGCCCGGGTGCTGTCCAGCGTCGGCCAGGTCTACCCGCGATCGCTCGACTTCGACGTCGTCTCCGCGCTGGCCCAGATCGTCGCCGGCCCGTCGTCGCTGGCCACCACGATCCGGCTGATGGTCGGCCAGGAGCTGGTGACCGAGGGCTTCAAGCCCGGCCAGGTCGGCTCCTCGGCGATGCCGCACAAGATGAACACCCGCTCGTCGGAGCGGGTGAACGGCCTCGCCGTGATCGTCCGCGGCTACCTCTCGATGGTCGGCGAGCTGGCCGGCGACCAGTGGAACGAGGGCGACGTCTCCTGCTCGGTGGTGCGCCGGGTCGCGCTGCCGGACGCGTTCTTCGCTGCCGACGGCCTGTTCCAGACGTTCCTGACGGTGCTCGACGAGTTCGGGGCCTACCCCGCGGTGATCGCCCGTGAGCTGGACCGCTTCCTGCCGTTCCTGGCGACCACCAAGATCCTGGTCGCGGCGGTGCGCAAGGGCGTCGGCCGCGAGGTCGCGCACGAGGTGATCAAGGAGCACGCGGTCGGCGTGGCCCTCGCCATGCGGGAGAAGGGCGTCGCCGTGAACGACCTCTTCGACCGGCTCGCCGACGACGGCCGGCTGCAGCTCACCCGCGCCGAGATCGACACGCTGGTGTCCGACCGGGCGGCGTTCGTCGGTGCCGCTCCGGCGCAGGTGCAGGCGGTCGCCTCCCGCGTCGCCGAGATCGTCGCCGCGAACCCGTCCGCTGCCGGATACGCCCCCGCGCCCATCCTCTGAGCAGGGCGATGGCGCCCGGCCACCAGGACCGGGCGCCATCTTCAGCGGGGATCAGACGCCGGCGACAGACGTGATCCACGCGCGGTTGTAGGCCACGCTTCCGTAGTACTGGCGGCTGGTGCCGTCGGCGGTCGACGCGACGCCGACCTGGGCGCCGTTGTAGACCTGGGGGCCGCCCGAGTCGCCGCGCCAGGCGTTGCCGTTGATCCGGGTGCTGCCGATGGCACGTCCGCCGTACGCATCCGTCTGGTTCGTCGAAGTGACCTGGACCGTCGCGGTCTTCAGGACCGTGGAGGCCGAGCAGCCGGAGTAGCAGGTCATGCCCCAGCCGTAGATCGAGTTGGTCGACCCGACCGGCGGATAAGCGCTGGAGAGCGGCATATAAGTGGTGCTCACCGAGCTGCTCAGGCGCATCAGGGCCAGGTCGTAGCGGGTCGACGTGCTGGCGACGGTCCGGGTGACCCCGCCGCTGGTCCGGTTCACGCTGCCGACCCGGACCGACATGGTGCCGCTGATGCAGTGCCGTGCGGTGAGCACGTAGTTCGCCGAGATGATGGTCCCGGAGCAGGTGAAGCTGCCGTTGCTGAGCACGGCGGCAGCCCACGGCGCGGAGGAGACGGTGCCTCCGCCGATGATGAACGGGGTGACGTCGTCCGCCTGGGCGGCTGCGGGGGTGACCAGTGCTGCGGCGAGGCCCGCGACTGCGGCCATGAGTCGAATGCGCACGTCGAGATTCCTTCCTGGGGGATCGGGTCGACGGTTGCCGGCGGGAACTGCATCGAATTCGATGGATGCAACCTAGGGCATCGACGGCCGCAGCAGTACCAATCAATCGACACCTATCACGGTGTGATGACAGCGGGATCAATGGGAGATTCCCAGCTCAATGACCGTTACGTCGGCTGGTCGACACCGGGCCGTGGGTCGTCGGCGAGCTTGACCAGGTAGGCTTCGCGTGCTTACACCTATCAGTCAGGAGTGCCCGTGGCTCGCGTCGTGGTCGACGTCATGCTCAAGCCGGAGATCCTGGACCCGCAGGGTCAAGCAGTGGCGAATGCGCTGCCCCGGCTCGGCGTCACCGATGTCTCCTCCGTCCGTATCGGCCGTCGAATCGAGATCGACTTCGCCGGTGAGCCCGACCTCGATCGGGCTCGTGAAATCGCCGACAAGCTGCTCGCGAACCCCGTGATCGAGGACTTCGAGATCCGGGTCGAGGACGCGGCGGCGGAGGTCGCCTGACCATGCGGATCGGTGTGGTCACCTTCCCGGGCTCGCTGGACGACGGGGACGCAGCCCGCGCCGCCCGGCTCGCCGGCGCCGAGGCCGTCCGCCTCTGGCACGGCGACCCGGACCTGCACGGCGTCGACGCCGTGGTCCTGCCCGGCGGCTTCTCTTACGGCGACTATCTGCGTTGCGGCGCCATCGCGCGATTCGCTCCGGTCATGGAGTCGATCATCGATGCGGCCCGCGGCGGCCTGCCCGTTCTGGGCATCTGCAACGGTTTCCAGGTCCTCTGCGAGGCGCACCTGCTGCCCGGCGCACTGACCCGGAACCAGCACCTGCACTTCCGCAACCGGGACCAGTGGCTGAAGGTCGAGGCGACGAACACCGCCTGGACCAACCAGTTCACGCCCGGCCAGGAGATCCTCATCCCGGTGAAGAACGGCGAGGGTTGTTTCGTCGCCGATCAGAAGACGCTGGACGCGCTCGAGGGCGAGGGCCGGGTGATCGCGCGCTACGTCCGCGGCAACCCGAACGGCTCGCAGCGCGACATCGCCGGGATCACCAACGAAGCCGGCAACGTCGTCGGCATCATGCCGCACCCGGAACACGCCGTGGAGGCGCTGACCGGACCGTCGCTCGACGGCCTCGGCTTCTTCACCTCCGTCCTGCGGGCCCTGGCGGGGGCGACCGCGGACGGTCAGCTCGCAGGGGGACAACAGCGATGACCACCCAGCCGGAGACAGTCTCCAGCGAGGCGGCCCCGACCAAGCAGAGCGGCTTCGCCGCGACCGACGTGCTGGTCAACGAGTTCTCCGAGGGACCGGACACGGTCGAGAAGGCGGAAGCCAGCCCGGACGAGCTCCAGCCGCACGCGGAGCTCGGCCTCAAGGACGACGAGTACGAGCGGATCCGTCAGATCCTGGGCCGGCGGCCGACCGCGTCCGAGCTCGCGATGTACTCGATCATGTGGAGCGAGCACTGCTCCTACAAGTCGAGCAAGGTGCACCTGCGCCAGTTCGGCGAGAAGGTGCCCGCGAACACCCGGATGCTCGCCGGCATCGGCGAGAACGCCGGTGTGGTGCAGATCTCCGACAAGATCGCGGTGACGTTCAAGGTCGAGTCGCACAACCACCCGAGCTACGTCGAGCCCTACCAGGGCGCGGCCACCGGCGTCGGCGGCATCGTCCGGGACATCCTGGCGATGGGCGCCCGGCCGATCGCGGTGATGGACCCGCTGCGCTTCGGCGCGGCCGACCACCCGGACACCGCCCGGGTGCTGCCCGGCGTGGTGGCCGGCATCGGCGGTTACGGCAACTGCCTCGGTCTGCCCAACATCGGCGGCGAGATCGTCTTCGACCCGTCGTACCAGGGCAACCCGCTGGTGAACGCTCTGAGCATCGGCGTGCTGCCGGTCGAGCGCCTGCAGAAGAAGGAAGCCACCGGCACCGGCAACATCGTCGTGCTCCTCGGCGCGCGGACCGGCCGGGACGGTATCGGCGGCGTCTCCGTGCTGGCGTCGGCGACCTTCGACGAGGAGGCCGAGCAGCGCCGCCCGTCGGTGCAGGTCGGCGACCCGTTCATGGAGAAGCTCCTGATCGAGAGCTGCCTCGAGCTGTACGACGCCGGCCTGGTCAGCGGCATCCAGGACCTCGGTGGCGCCGGCCTCACCTGCGCGCTCACCGAGACCGCCGCGGCGGCCGGCACCGGCATGCGGGTCTGGCTGGAGCGGGTTCCGCTGCGCGAGGCCTCGATGTCGCCGACCGAGATCCTGGCCAGCGAGTCGCAGGAGCGCATGCTCCTGATCGTCACCCCGGAGAACCTCGACGCGGTCCTCAAGGTCGCCGAGAAGTGGGGCGTCTGGGCGACGGCGATCGGCGAGGTCACCCCGGCCGGCGCCGACGGCACTCCGGGCCGCCTGGTGATCAGCTGGAACGACCACGTCGTGGTGGACGTGCCCCCGGGCTCGCTCGCCGACGACGGCCCGGTCTACGCCCGTCCGCTGCGGGAGCCGGGCGACCTGATCCTGCTGCAGGCCGACCGCGCCGAGACGCTGCCGCGTCCGTCGACCGGTGACGAGCTGCGCGAGACCGTCCTGCGGATGGCCGCGTCGCCGAACCTCTGCGACAAGACCTGGGTCACCGAGCAGTACGACCGGTACGTGCTCGGCAACACCGTCCTGGCACAGCCGGAGGACTCCGGCGTGCTGCGGATCGACGAGGAGACCGGCCTCGGCGTGGCTCTCTCCGTCGACGGCAACGGCCGCTACGCGCGGCTCGACCCGTACGAGGGTGCTCGTCTCGCCCTCGCCGAGGCGTACCGGAACGTCGCCGTCACCGGCGCCGAGCCGATCGCGGTCACCGACTGCCTGAACTTCGGCTCACCCGAGGACCCGGCCGTCATGTGGCAGTTCGCCGAGGCCGTCCGCGGTCTCGCCGACGGCTGCCTGCAACTGGGCACCCCGGTCACCGGTGGCAACGTCAGCTTCTACAACCAGACCGGCGCCGCGGCGATCCACCCGACCCCGGTGGTCGGCGTGCTGGGCATCTTCGACGACGTTGCCCGTCGCATCCCGATGGGCTTCCCGCCGCCCGCGAAGGCCGGTGGCGACCTGGTCTTCCTGCTCGGCGAGACCCGCAACGAGCTGTCCGGCTCGGAGTGGGCCTGGGTGACGCACGCGCACCTCGGTGGCAAGCCGCCGAAGGTGGACCTCGCGGCCGAGCAGAAGCTGGGTGTCCTGATGGGCCGGGCCTCGAAGGCCGGCCTGGTCAGCGCGGCGCACGACCTCTCCGACGGCGGCCTCGCGCAGGCCCTGCTGGAGAGCTGCCTGCGGCGTGAGGTCGGCGTGAAGGTGACGCTGCCGGAGGACGGCAACTCGCCGTTCGTGCACCTCTTCAGCGAGTCGGCCGGCCGGGCCGTCGTCGCGGTCCCGCGCGGCCACGACAAGGCGTTCCTGGCCCTGGCCGCCGAGGTCGGCGTGCCGGTGTCGGCGCTCGGTGTGACCACCGAGGAGCCCGCCCTGCAGGTGCAGGACCAGTTCACCATCCCGCTCACCGAGGCGCGTGAGGCGTGGTCGGGGACGCTGAAGAAGCTCTTCGGTGGCCCGGCGGAGGCGGCGGCGGCCGAGGAGCGTTCGGTGACCCTGGAGCTGACCGACCCGCGAGGCTGATCGAGCGAACAAAAAAGGAGGGCCCCCGAGGGGGCCCTCCTTTTTCATGTCCTTACTCAGCCGTTCCAGTTCTGCGGCGGGCGCTGCTGGCCGTAGTTGCCGTAGCCGTCCGGGTCGTCGTCGTAGCCGTTGTGCTGCTGGGGCGGCGGCTGCTGGCCGTAGCCAGGCTGCTGCTGCTGGCCGTAGCCCTGCTGCTGACCGTAACCCTGGTCGGCGTAGCCACCCTGCTGCTGCTCGTAGCCGCCGTAGCCCTGCTGCTGGTCGTAGCCGCCATAACCCTGCTGCTGGTCATAACCGCCGTAGCCCTGCTGCTCGGGCTGGTACATGCTCGTGTGCTCGTCGTAGCGCTGCGGCTGCTGCGGCTGCTCGGGCTGGTAGAGGCTGGTGTGCTCGTCGTACCGCTGCTGCGGCGCCTGCTGGCCGTAACCGCCGGCCTGCTGCTGCTGACCGTACGGCGGCTGACCGCCGTAGCCGGCGCCCTGCTGCTGGCCGTACTGACCGCTGCCCTGGCCGCCGCCGGCCGGGCTGCCCTGGTCGTTGCCCCAGGAGCCGTTGTAGCCGCCCTGCGGAGGCATGGGAGCGCCGTACGGGTCGGGGAACTCGTCCTCGACCACCGGGCGGTGGATCATCGTCGGAGCGTCGCCGATGCCACCCGCCATGCCGCCGCCACCCATCGGCGCGACCATCGTGGCGTCGCCGCCACGTCCCGCGCCGACCGGGGAGGCGACCCGGGTCGCGTCGAACGAGTTACCGCCGGGCTGAGGACCGGGGACGCCGGGACCGACGGGCGAGCCGTCCGGGCCGTCGCCACCCGCGTTCTTGCGGCGCATGACCACCAGGACGATGGCGCCGATGCCGGCGGCGACCAGCAGCACGCCCATGATGATCAGCAGCCAGTTGGTGCCACCCTCGGACTCGTCCGAGACCGGCTCCTGCGCGACCGGCGCGGCGGTCTCGTCGGTGGCCTCCTCGGTCTCGTCGTCGGTGGCCTCCTCGGTCGGCACGGCGCTCGCGGAGACGCTCACCGACGGTTCCGGGGAGGGGCTCTCGGCGGCCAGTTTCTTCAGCGTGATCGGCACGTTCACCGACTTGCCGGCGGTGCCCTGCACGGTGACCGTGGTGGAGGAGTAGCCCTCCTTCAGCGCGCCGACGGTGATGTCGCCGGCCTCGATCGGGCTGTTGTCCGACGAGATGAAGGAGTAGCTGCCGTCGCTGTTCGTGGTCGCGTCGTAGGCGTGCCCGGCGGCGTCGCGCATGGCGACGGCGACACCGGAGATCTTCTTGCCGTCCGCGTCCTTGATCTTGCCGGAGACCCGGGTGACGGTGGTCGGCTTGTCCGCGCCCTTGACCGAGACGGTCTGGCTCGCGGTGCCGGTCTCGCCGTTGATCGTCGCGGTGACCTGGACCGAGACGTCCTTGGTCTCGCCGGCGGCGACGCTGGGCGCGGTGAGTGTCGCGGTGAAGGTCTTCGTGCCGTCGATCTGCTGGATCGAGGAGCAGTCACCGCTGCAGCTCATGCCGCTGACTTTGATGTTGGCGGTGCCGGCCTGCTGCCCGTTGCCCCCGCCCTCTTCCTCGCCACCATCGCCGCCCCCGGGGTTACTGATGGTGTACTGCATGGTTACAGTACTTCCCGTGGCGACTTCGGTCGGTGAGAGGTTTGTGATCTGCACGTCAGGTGGGGCTGCGAGCGCAGCCGTCTGCACGCCGGTCACGAGGCCTGCGACCAGGGCCAGGAACGCACCCGCCTGGGTCGTCCTGGCGCGTAGGTGCGTTGTCACATCCACCACCTTCCGGGTCGCGCGGTCCCCGGTCTCGGTGACCGGCAGATCCCGCGACTTGAACACCGTCGGCCACTATGCCTTGTCGCACGTCACTTTCGCGACCCAGGGGAGTGTGCCGTTGTCTACAAACCGAGTCGTATTGTCCCGACGTGTCTCCTGCGCACAATAAATCCGAGTCCGTGAACCAGGCCCTGGACGCGCTGGACCGTGGCGTTGAGCTTGAGCGTCCGGTGCTGCGCGATGCCGTCCGCGCCCTGCTGACCGAGTTGTCCAGTCGCGCTCCTGGCCGTTCGGTGGAGGTTCGAATTCCACCTTTCGGTGCGATTCAGTGCGTTGCCGGACCGCGCCACACGCGTGGCACACCGCCCAATGTGGTCGAAACGGATCCGATGACGTTCCTGCTCCTGGCCGCGGGGCGCCTGGAGTGGGCCGACGCCGTGCGTGACGGCCGCCTCCGGGCCAGCGGAATTCGTACCGACCTCTCCGAATACCTGCCGCTTACCGGCCGATGAGCAAGGGGCCGCTCCCCTTGACCTCGCGTACACTGGTCGGTCGGAGCGGACCAGCGAGTTCGAGCAGATCAGCGCTTCGAGCGTTTCAGCAGATCCGACATGAGGGAGCGAGCAGGTGCCCCGAGGCGACGGCCTACTGACCGACGATCTCGACCCCCAGGAGCGCGGCCCACAGGATGCCTGTGGCGTCTTCGGCGTCTGGGCCCCTGAAGAAGAGGTCGCCAAACTCACGTACTTCGGGCTCTACGCACTGCAGCACCGAGGTCAGGAAGCCGCCGGCATCGCCGTGAGCGATGGGTCCGGCGTGGTGGTCTACAAGGACATCGGCCTGGTTTCCCAGGTGTTCGACGAGCCGACCCTGGCGAGCCTCCGCGGCCACCTCGCTATCGGCCACGCGCGGTACTCGACGACCGGCGGCTCCAACTGGGAGAACGCCCAGCCGACGATCCGCGCCACCCCGGCCGGCACGACGATCGCGCTGGCGCACAACGGCAACCTGGTGAACACCGCCGAGCTGGCCAAGGAGATCGCCGACCGCGGCCTCGAGGTGGGCGACTCCACCTCCGACACCGCTCTCGTCACCACGCTGCTCGCCGGCCGTCCCGACCTCTCGGTCGAGGCCGCCGCGATGGAGCTGCTGCCGACCCTGCGCGGCGCCTTCAGCTTCGTCTTCATGGACGAGCACACCCTCTACGCCGCCCGTGACCCGCAGGGCGTCCGCCCGCTGGTGCTGGGCCGGATGGATCGGGGCTGGGTGGTCGCCAGCGAGACCGCGGCGCTCGACATCACCGGCGCGAGCTTCGTCCGCGAGGTCGAGCCCGGCGAGATCATCGCGATCGACGAGCACGGCCTGCGGTCCAGCCGGTTCGCTGCGCCGGAGCCCAAGGGCTGCCTCTTCGAGTACGTGTACCTCGCCCGCCCGGACACCACGATCGCCGGCCGCAACATCTACTCGGCCCGCGTCGAGGTCGGCCGCAAGCTGGCGAAGGAGCACCCGGTCGAGGCCGATCTGGTGATCGGTGTCCCGGAGTCCGGCATCCCGGCCGCGATCGGTTACGCCGAGGCGTCGGGTATCCCGTACAGCGCGGGCTTCATGAAGAACGCGTACGTCGGCCGGACCTTCATCCAGCCGTCCCAGACCATCCGCCAGCTCGGCATCCGGCTCAAGCTGAACCCGCTGCGCGAGGTGGTCCGCGGCAAGCGGATCGTCGTGATCGACGACTCGATCGTCCGCGGCAACACGCAGCGCGCCCAGATCCGCATGCTGCGCGAGGCCGGAGCGCTCGAGATCCACGTGCGGATCTCGTCGCCGCCGGTGAAGTGGCCGTGCTTCTACGGCATCGACTTCGCGACCCGCGCCGAGCTGATCGCGAACGGCCTGGAGATCGACGGCATCCGCCGCTCGATCGGCGCCGACAGTCTCGGTTACGTCTCGCTGGACGGTCTGGTGCAGGCGACCGAGCAACCGAAGACAAGGCTCTGCATGGCCTGCTTCGATGGTGAATACCCGATCGAGCTCCCGGCCGGGGACCTGATCGGCAAGCACCTGCTGGAGGGCGTCGGCAAGCGCGCCAGCATGCCCAACGCCACACCGGACCAGGCGACCGCGGCGGTGGCCGACCTGGAGTCGGACTACGAAGCCGCTAACGCGCTGCTTCACCACCCGTGACCTTTCGAAACATAGAACCGCTTAAGGGGAGAACCGTGACGCACGTGTCCGAGCGCAGCAGTGCCGGATCGAACGGCGCCGAAGGCGCGGACCGCCAGCTGTGGACGGCGGGTTCCGGCCGCGGCCCGCGCAAGCGCTCGGCGACGTACGCGGACGCGGGTGTCTCGATCCACGCGGGTGACCGTGCGGTCGAGCTGCTCAAGTCGAAGGTGAAGAAGACCAGCCGTCCCGAGGTGATGGGTGACCTCGGCGGTTTCTCCGGCCTCTTCAAGCTGAACACCGCGAAGTACAAGAGCCCGGTCCTGGCCTCCTCGACCGACGGTGTCGGCACCAAGCTGGTGATCGCGCAGCAGCTCGACATCCACGACACGATCGGCATCGACCTGGTCGCCATGGTCGTCGACGACCTGGTGGCCTGTGGCGCCGAGCCGCTGTTCCTGCTCGACTACATCGCCTGTGGCGAGGTCGTGCCGGACAAGGTCGCCGAGATCGGCGCCGGTATCGCGGACGGCTGCCGGTACGCCGGCTGCGCCCTGCTCGGCGGCGAGACCGCCGAGCACCCCGGCGTGCTCCGCCCGGATGAGTACGACGTCTCCGCCACCGGCGTCGGCGTGGTCGAGGAGAGCGAGATCCTCGGCAAGGAGCGGGTCGAGATCGGCGACGCCGTGATCGCGATGCGTTCCTCGGGTCTGCACTCGAACGGCTACTCCCTGGTGCGTCACGTGCTCCTCGGCGCCGGGCGGATGCGCCTGGACACGGTCGTCGACGACTTCGGCACCCAGCGCACCCTGGGCGAGGAACTCCTCACCCCCACCAAGATCTACGCGAAGGACTGCCTCGGCCTGATCGAGGAGACCGACGTCCGGGCGTTCTCGCACGTCACCGGCGGCGGCATCCCCGGCAACCTGAACCGCGTCCTGCCGGGCAACCTGGACGCCGTGGTCGACCGGTCCACCTGGCGCCCGCAGCCGATCTTCGACCTGATCCAGGCGAAGGGCCGGATCGAGGACTCCGAGATGGAGGCCACGTTCAACATGGGCGTCGGCATGTTCGCCGTCGTCTCCTCCGACGACGCGGACCGGGCGATGGCCTACCTCACCGGCCGTGGCGTCGAGGCCTGGCAGGTCGGCGAGGTCATCGAGGGCTCCGGCGAGGTCCAGATGGTCGGCTCGTACACGCGAGGCTGACCCATCCGGGACGAAACGTGAAATGATCCGCGTGTGTCGATGTCCGGCACATGCGGATCTTTCGTATTGGTGGACCGCGAGGCCTAGTGTGCGTGACATGACCGAGACGTGGAGCGGTATGCGGGGAATCTCCGCGATGCCCAGCTACGTCGTTATGCAGCCCACTACTCTCTGCAACCTGGCGTGCGGCTACTGCTACCTGCCGTTCCGGCGGGACAACCTGAAGATGCCGATCGAGGTGGCCGAGAAGGTCGCCGCGTCGGTGAGGGATCTCGCCCGGGAGCAGAGGTTCTCGGTGGTCTGGCACGGCGGCGAGCCCCTCGCGGCGGGCCTGGATCACCTGACGGCGCTCTTCGCCCCCTTCGGCGACGCGGTCGAGCACCACGTGCAGACGAACGCCACGCTGATCGACGATGCCTGGTGCGAGTTCTTCCTGGCCCACGACGTCCGGGTGAGCGTGAGCGTGGACGGTCCCCGCGAGCGCAACGGCGACCGGGTGGACCGGCGGGACAAGCCGGCCTACGACCTCATCGTGAAGGGGATCGACGCGCTTCGCCGGCACGGGATCCCGTTCTCGGCACTCTGCGTCGTCAGTGATCCGCGACCGGGAGTGGCGACCGAGCTGTACGACTACTTCCTCGACCTGGGCTGCGAGGTGCTCGGGATCAACGTGGAGGAGCTGGAGGGCGTCAACACCCGGCTCAACCGCCACGACCCGGCAGCGGTGAGCGCGTTCTGGGCCGAGCTGGTCGGCGCCTGGCGCCGGGCGCCGCGGATCCACCTGCGTGAGGTGGAGTGGTCCCTGCGGTACGCCGCGGCGGTCCTCGACGGCACGGCCGACCAGCTGCTGCCCCGCCAGCTGGACCCGATCCCCACCGTGGCGCACGACGGCTCGGTGGTGCTGCTCTCGCCCGAGCTGGCCGGCTTCTCCGACCCGCGGTACGGCGACTTCTCCAGCGGCAACGTGCTGCGGACACCGTTGACCGAGATCCTGGCCCGGGCGGCCGGCACACCGTGGATAGGCGAGTTCCTGAGCGGCATCGAGGCGTGCCGGAGCAGCTGCCCCTATTTCGGCTTCTGCGGTGGCGCGCACGCGGCCAACCGCTACTTCGAACACGGCAGGTTCGACGTCACCGAGACGGACCACTGCCGGAACAGCAAGATTCGCCTACTGGAGGGAGTGCTGGACCATGCCCGAGATCATGAAGCCACGGCTGTCTGACGGCGTGGAGGATCCGGTCACGGCACGGGTGCACGAGACCCGGGCAGGGTTGACCGCGCTCATCGCGGAGGCGGATGTCGCCAGGCAGCAGCGAGCCGAACAGGCAGTCTCGGATGGCGGCTCGGCGGTGTGCGCCTGGAACCACTTCGAGAACATTCCCACGTTCTACAACTGGAACAACCGGCCGCGCTGAGGGCGCCCGGTCGAAGCCCACGCGGGCAATGCCTGCGTGGGCTTCGGTTCAACCGTAGAAATGTGTGACCACGACTCACCGGAGCACGCGGACATGATGCCGCGTGCTCTGTGTGCTACTGCGGGTCAGCGCCTTGTCGGCGACCAGGTATCCCGGTCGTCATCCGCGTCGTCGTCCTCATCATCATCGACGAGCTCGTCGTTGTCGTCGTCGAAGTGATGATTCGACTTACCGGCACTCGCCAGTTCGCGCTGCAAGGCGGTGAGGTCGGTGTTCGGGGAGTGATACTTCAACTCCCGCGCCACCTTCGTCTGCTTGGCCTTAGCACGGCCGCGCCCCATGGCTCGACCCCCTCGCACAGAATTCGGGGCAGCCCGAAGGCGGGCCCCGATGACGTCAGGCATCTCTCGTGGGTCTTACGGTACATGGACGATGCCGCGTTCGGCACCTCGGGTTGCGTGTGACACTGCCGCGCGTCGCGGTTTGGCCTCTCCACGGCTGATCCGCGGCCGCGCGGCAGGCACCTCGGGCCTGTTTCGGGAGGGATTGCCGGGCTCAGGCGATGTCCCGCCTCCCGAAACGGGCCAGCCGGCTCAGTTCAGGTAAATAGCACGCAAACGGCCGACCTCTGCCATCCGACGTTCTGCCAACCGGTCGGCGGCCACGGCCGGCGGGACACCCTCGTCGTCGGCGAGCTGGAGGATCCGGCGGGTGGTCTCGAAGATTCCGGTCGCCCTGAGCTTCGCCCGCTCGAAGTCGAAGCCCTCGATCTCGTCGGCCACCTGGATCACGCCGCCGGCGTTCACCACGTAGTCCGGCGTGTAGAGGATGCCGCGCTCGCTGAGGAGCTTGCCGATGCCGGAGTGGGCCAGCTGGTTGTTCGCCGCGCCCGTGACGACCCTGGCCCGCAGGACCGAGACGGTCTCGTCGTTCAGGGCGCCGCCGAGCGCGCACGGCGCGTAGACGTCGATGTCGGAGGTGATGAGGGCGTCCGCGTCCGCCACCAGCTGCACCGAGGGGTGAGTGGTGCGGGCCCACTCGCGGGCACTCTCGCTGACGTCGGTGGCGATCACGTTCGCGCCGTCCTCGACCAGGTGGCCGGTGAGGTACTTGCCGACCTTGCCGAGGCCCGCGACGCCGACCGTGCGGCCGCGCAGGGTCGGGCTGCCCCAGGTGTGCTCCGCGGCGGCGCGCATGCCCTGGAAGACGCCCCAGGCGGTGAGGACCGAGGAATCGCCGGCTCCGCCGTGCTGCAGGCTGCGTCCGGTCACGTACCGCGTCTCGCGCGCGATCACGTCCATGTCGGCGACGTAGGTGCCGACGTCACAGGCGGTGTAGTAGCGGCCGCGCAGCGACTCGACGAATCGCCCGTACGCCCGGAGCAGGCCCTCGGACTTCACCCGGGCCGGGTCGCCCCAGATGACCGCCTTGCCGCCGCCGAGGTCCAGACCGGCTAGGGCGTTCTTGTACGCCATCCCGCGGGACAGCTTCAGCACGTCGGCGAGGGCGGCCGACTCATCCTCGTAGGGGTAGAAACGAGTGCCGCCGAGCGCCGGGCCGAGCGCCGTCGAGTAGATACCGATGATCGCCTTCAGGCCGGTCGCCCGGTCCTGGCAGAAGACGACCTGTTCGTGCCCGTCGGTGTCGAACACGTCCATCGCTGCTCTCCTTATGTAGGCCTTCGTGGGGCCGCTGCCCGGCGGGGGTGTGCCGGGGATACTGAAGAAGCCTAGTGGCGTGTAACGGACGGGCATTACGTCCGCGCGGGAAGTTCCGCCCGGCCGGATTCGTGAAAGGATCGCGCCGTGCCGTCACTCTTCGCCTCTTACCTTCGGGTTTATGAGCCACTGACCGCCTTCGACCGCGAGCGGCAGTCCTTCTGGCGCCGGTACGCGAAGGAGGGCCGGGACCTCGGACCGGTGGAGGGCCCGGTGCGGCAGCGCACCGCAGTCCTGGAGGCGCTCGGCGCCGGCTGGACGCGGCTTCCCGACCTGCCGGACGAGGCCTACGTGCTGGAGTGGGAGAACGCGATCCTGGTCTGCCCGTGGAACCTGCGGCTGCGGGTCGCCGAGGCGGCTCTGAGCGCCCGTGACGGTGTGCCGGCCGTGCTCGCCGACGCGTTCGTGCCGCCGATCCTGGCCGGCCAGGCGAAAGCGGTGGTGGAGGACTGGCGCAGCGGCGCCAAGGTCCTGGAGCAGGGCGTGCCCCGGGTGCACGAGCAGGTCTCCACGTGGGGCGTCCCGCTGCGCTGGTTCGCCTTCGTGGACCTGGAGGAGCGGGAGATCGCGCTGAACGCGCGCCGGCGGACCCTGCGGTACCGCACCGAGATCTCCAAGGCCCGCCGCCGCGCGCACCGGGCGGTCTCGGTGCTGCGCAAGTCGCTGGGCGACGCCCCGATCACCGAGGCGGTCGAGGAGGGCACCCGCTGGCTGGAGGAGTTCCACCCCCGGTCGGTGGTCGAGCTCGACTACGGCGGCCTGGTCAACCTCCTTCCGGAGGACAAGCTCACCGAGGACGATTCCCCCGGACTGGTGGCAGCCGGGCTTTCGGCACTTTCTCGCGGTGACTCTGAGTCAGCTAGTGAGGCTTACGAGAAGCTTGTGGCGCGGTGGCGTGCCGTGCAGCTTCTTGAGCGATGCAACTGACCAGCGGAAATGGGACAGACGCGGATTAATCCTCGCTGGCGGGAGCGCTCCCGAAGCGAACACTCTTCGTAATCGGCGCTGACCGAACCGTGATAATCGGACTAAACGAGACACTATCTGGCGTATAAAACACGCAAAAATCGGGCATGCTTCATCCATCTATCTGGGGACGTTCGTCCGTTCGGCCCATGTCGGACATCGGGGACTAGCCGGACCATGAGAGACGCACCGGCCGGCGGGACCCCGGCCGATGTTTTTAGGCACCTGTGGAGGAGTGACCGATGGCATCGCGTACGCACGATCCTGAGCCGCTACTAACGCCGGCCGAGGTGGCGTCGATGTTCCGCGTCGACCCGAAGACCGTTACTCGGTGGGCGAAGGCTGGCAAGCTCAGCGCAATTCGCACGTTGGGTGGCCACCGTCGCTACCGAGAGTCGGAAGTCCGCGCCCTGCTCCAGGGCCAGATTCCGACGCAGCGTCAGGGCGACTGACACCGCATCGACCGATTCATCGTTGCAAGGGGCGAGCGCTGGGGAAGGCGATCGCCCCTTCTTCGTATTCAGTTCTGAGTGTCTCAGCAGGGTCAACGACCCAAAAGATCTTTGGGTACGGTCAAGGTCAGTTCACCAGAACGACGACCGTTCCGTCGGCGCCTCGGCGGAGCCGGCTGCCCAGCACCGTGAGCCGGCCCATCAGGCCGTACTTCTTCTTGAGTGTCTGTGCGACCCGCTGGAAGTCGGCGGTGTCGCCGATCCGGGCGGTCGCCTCGATCGTCTCGCCGCCGGTCGGCTTGCCGCGCATGTCGCAGGGCGCCACCGTGACCCGGCCGCTGTTGCGGATCCTCTTGACCTTGCCGCTGTCCGCGACGGTCCAGAACCCGAGGCCGCTCCCGTCAGGGACGACCCACAATGGTGTCGCGACCGCTCGCCCGTCCTTGCGGAACGTCGTGAGCAGGACGTATTTCTCCGACCCGAGTTGCTCCAGTCCGGCCATTGCTCAAGAGTAGATGACCATGGAGCAGCCGACGATCGGCGACGCCTTCGGTGAGATGATCCGGGACGCGTACGCCGTGCGAACCGGGATCGGCCCGAGGCCCCTGGCCGGCGGCAAGTACGCCCGTCCCGTCATCGAGGTGATCGAGCGCGACGACGGATTGATCAACGGCGCGCCGGCCGACCACTATCTCGACGAGCCGTCCGACTGGCAGGCGTACGACAGGCGGGCCCTGAAGCTCTGCCGGGGCCGGGTGCTGGACATCGGGACGGGGGCCGGCCGCGTCGCCCTCGAACTCCAGCGCCGTGGCATCGCCGTCACCGGACTCGACACGTCGCTCGGCGCCATCGAGGTGGCCCGCAAGCGGGGTCTGCGCGACACCGTCCTCGCCACCGTCGACGACTTCTCCCGCGCGGCCGAGCGGTACGACACGTTCCTGCTGCTCGGCAACAACCTCGGTCTGCTGGAGGGGCCGGATCGGGCGCCCGGTTTCCTGGCGGCGCTGTCCCGGCTGGCGGCACCGGGCGCGCGGATCGTGGCGCAGGGCAGTGACCCGTACGGGACCCGCGACCCGGTGCACGTGGCCTATCACGACCGGAACCGGCAGCGCGGACGGCTCGGCGGGCAGCTGCGGCTGCGCCTGCGGTACCGGGAGGTCGCCACCGGCTGGTTCGACTACCTGAACTGCTCGGCGGCCGAGCTGGAGTCGCTGCTGGCGGGCACCGGGTGGCGGCTGAAATCAATCGACGACCGGGATCGGCCGTACTACCTTGCGGTCATGGAGCAAGACACATGACCGAACTCACCCGCGACCAGGTCCGCCTCAGCAGGCGGATCTCGCTGGTGCTGCGCCACCGGCCGGAGACCGCCGGCCTGACTCTCGACGCCAACGGCTGGGTGCCCGTTCCCCGGTTCCTGGCGGCTCTCGGCATCACCCGCGAGCAGTTGGACGTGGTGGTCGCCGGCAACGACAAGAAGCGTTTCGCGATCGAGCCGGGGCCGGACGGCGTGGACCGGATCCGGGCCAGCCAGGGGCATTCCCGGCGGGTCGCGGTGGACCTGGAGCTGCCGGCGGTGACGCCACCCGCGGAGCTCTTCCACGGCACGCCCCGGACGAACCTCGACGCGATCCTTCGGGAGGGCCTGCGTCCCCGGAGCCGGCATCACGTGCACCTCTCGGCGGACGTGCCGACCGCTCTCGTGGTGGGCCGCCGGCGGTCACCCGACGTGGTGGTCCTCCGCGTCGATGCCGGGATCATGGCGGACGAGGGGCACGTCTTCCACCGCAGCGACAACGGGGTCTGGCTGACCTCGGTCGTCCCGGCCGTGTTTTGCCATGTGGGCACCTTTCGGTAAAACGGACAAATCCGTAATCTGCCAGGTTGATTCTCTATCCACAGTGGTCGGCGGAAGGATCTGAAGGACAACCGCCCGTGAGCGCCGCTAGCGTGGACGGATGGGGAGGGTTACGCGCAGTCAGCAAACCGACCTTCCCAGCACCCTCGGTCTGCCCTTCGCGCTCGTTCTCGTCCTCGTTCTGGCCGGCCTCGCATTCGGCCTGCCGTTGCTGGACCGGGCCGTCCCGGCGCAGCGGGCCGTCCCGGCCGGGGCGCCGTACGAGGTCGGTGCCGGGGTCACGCTCGTGCCGCCGCCGGGCGCCACGCTCGACGTCACCGGCACCCGGCCCGGCGAGGACCGGGGCACCGCGCTGTTCAGAATCGGCCCGGTGCGGTACGCCGTGGCCGTCCAGCCCTTCGACGGCGACCTGACCGCCGCGGCGAACAGCCTCCGCCAGCGCATCACCGGAACGAACGGCTATCAGGTCACCGGCACCCAGCTCGCGGTCTCCACGGCCGGGGGCCTCGCCGGTGTCCAGGGCGGATACACGGCCGGCAACCGCGGCGGGCGGTATGCGGTCTTCGTGGCGCACGGCCTCACCATCGAGGTGACGGTGAGCGGCGGCGATTCCGAGCTGGACCGCACTCTCCCGGCGATCGACGCCAGCACCCGTACCCTGCGGTATGAGGGTCGCCGATGAGCGAGCTCGCGAGCGAATCAGCCGGCTCAGTGAAAACCTCATGTCGCCGCCGGAGCGCAGCGGAGGCGGCGGCATGAGCGATGCTGTCCGGCCCGGGGGTTCCCGGGCGGCGATCTCCGCTCGCAACCCGGTCTTCTGGGTGGTGCTGGCCCTGCTGCTCGCCGGCGGCCTGCGGATCGCCCAGATCGCCGGCCGGTTCTTCGGTGCCTACCCGCTCGCCACGTTCACCGCGATCGGCCTGTTCGCACTGCTCGCCGTGCCGTTCTGGCTGTTCGTCTCGGAGCTGGACTTCCTGGAGCGGGAGCCGCCGAGCCTGCGCGTGCTGGCGTTCGCGTGGGGTGGATTGGTCGCGACCACCGTCTCGATCTCGGGCAGCAGCGCGCTGGAGAACCTGATCGCGAAACTCGGTTCGACCCGTCTCGCCGCCGATTGGGGCGCCGCGCTCGCCGGCCCGACGGTCGAGGAGATCGCCAAGACGCTCGGCGTGGTCGCCATCGTGCTGATCGCCCGGGCGCAGGTGAACAGCGTGCTGGACGGGGTCGTCTACGGCGCCCTGGTCGGCCTCGGGTTCCAGATCGTCGAGGACGTGGTCTTCGCGATCGGCGCTGTCGCACTGGCCGGCCAAGGTGATCAGATTCAGCCGGTCGTCACCACGTTCCTGGTCCGTGGATTCCTCGCCGGGGTGTGGAGCCACACGCTCTTCGGCGCACTGGCCGGCGCCGGCATCGGCTATCTCGTGGTCAACCCGGACCGTACCCGCCGGCATCGGATCGGCATGGCCGGTCTGGCCCTCTTCGGCGCCTGGGCCTCGCACGTGCTCTGGAATTCGCCGCTCTTCCGGGACGGTCTGGGCAACGGCGCGCTGGCGCTGCTCGCGGTCCTGGTCTTCAAGGGCCTGCCGCCGCTGCTGCTGATCCTCTGGCTGGTCCGCCGCGCCCACGATCGCGAGGCCGCCTACTACGTCGCGAAGCTCGCCACCCTCCGTGATCCCACTCTGATCACCGATCAGGAGCTCCGGGTGCTGGGTTCCGGGTCGCGGCGGGCGGCGGCGCGCCGGCATGCGGCCACGCAGGCGGGGCGAAGAGCCAGGGCGACGGTACGCCGGCTGCAGCGCGCCCAGGCGCGCCTCGCCGTCGACCTGAGCCGTGACTCCGGCTCGGGGGAGTCCGGCGCCCCGGAGACGACAGCGGTCTCGGAGGTCCGCGAGCACCGTGCCCGACTGGAGGAGCTGGGCCATCCGGAGGCCGTGGAGGGTGTGCCGTCGTGGCGGCACACCGCGTCCACGGTCGGCACCACGGTCGTGGCGATCGCGGTGGTCTGGGTCGCGCTCTCCGCACTCGGCGGCGGCTAGTTCTTTCAGGCGGTCGGCGGCAGCCCGCCGTCACCGTCGACGATCTTGTCAGGAGTGCCGTCCTCGTCCAGGTCGACCATCGTGACGTCGACCTTGCCGTCGCCGTCGGTGTCGAACTGGTAGAGGTCGGGCTTGCCGTCCCCGTCCGTGTCGGAGACCCAGACGTCGGTCTTGCCGTCGCCGTTCGCATCCTGTCTGAGCAGGTCCACCCGGTCTTCGCCCCGAGTCTCGATGATCTCCTGCGGCTCGCTCATGGTGCTCCTCTCGTCGGGCACTACACGTACCCTCAGCCCCAGCGGATCACTCCTGTCCCTGTGACGGTTGTCGCTGGGCCGCACGACACACAGCGGTAACGTACGCCGACGTGGATATAGCGGAAGACGGCAGGCAGCACCTGTTCACCAGCAACGGCGGTGGGGCGCTCGCCGAGCGGATGGGCATCGTGATCACCGAGGCCTCCGCCGAGCGGGTCGTCGGGACCATGCCGGTCGAGGGCAACACCCAGCCGTACGGGCTGCTGCACGGTGGCGCCTCGTGCGTGCTCGCCGAGACGCTCGGCTCGGTCGGCGCGGTGCTGCACGGGCAGACCGTGGACCGGCCGTTCGCGGTCGGCGTCGACATCAACGCGACCCACCACAAGGCGGCCCGGTCCGGCCTGGTGACCGGGGTCGCCCTCCCGGTGCACCGCGGCCGCGCGGTCGCCACGTACGAGGTCGTGCTCACCGACGAGTCGGGCGAGCGGGTCTGCACCGCACGCATCACCTGCCTGCTGCGCGGGGCCTGACCTTCACCGTGGTGCGGAAAACCCTCCGTCCGCGAGCATCGCTTGACGGTTGGACGTACCTTTTCTTGCGTGACCGAAGTACCACAGCACGCATTCGACGACGCCGCTCAGATCCTCGAGTGCGCGATCAGCGGCGACAGCGCCGCTGTGGCCGACACCTTCGACGCGGTCGTCGACCGTGACGGCGTCGTCGGCGCGTGGGACGTGGCGTGGTGCCTCGCGGCGACGATGGTCGGGCAGCTGCCCGGCAGCGGCGCCTGGACGCTCGAGTTCCCCGGCATCGACGACGCGCAGTACGACAAGCGGTGGGTTGCCCGCTTCGTCAGTGCATATGTGAACGGCGACTTCCCGACCGGCGAGGCGTTGTTCGGCGCCGCGATCGCCGACGGCCGGCTGCCGGACTGCCTGCTCGCGCTCGCCGGCTCCACTGTCGCGACGCTGCGCCGCCGGGCCGCGTGATCAGCTGCTCTTGAGATAGAGGGCCTTGGCGTACTGCGTGGCGGCGGCGTTGTTGTACATCGAGGCCTGCGACATGAAGAACTGGTTGTCGGCGATCGCACGGGCCGCCTGTGAGGTGCCCGACCAGCGGATGTCCGCCTCGACTTCGGAGAGTCCGCGCGCCTTGAACTGGCGGCGCATCGCGACTCTGCCGGAGCGGAACGCCTCGCCCGCCTCCTCGGCGTTCTTCATGCAGGACATGGCCTTCTCACTGAGCGCCTCCGCCAGGGTGTACGCCGCATGTTCCGCTTCGTTCGTGAAGGTCTGCACTGTCGCCCTCCTCGATGAGACCGAGAACCCGTTAACACTCTGATTCACCCGGTCGCGACCATCAAGAGGCTCATCAGTAAGGGCAGCTTTACGGAACGGTCGCGGTCTATGATCTCCGCACCGTGCGGCCGATCATGCCGCCGGATCCTTGGGGAGGATCCACGTTGTCCAGTCGCCTATCGGCGTTCACCATCACCTCCACGCTCGTAGCGGGCGCCCTGATCGGATTCGGCGCCGCTCCGGCCGCCGCTGCAGCCGATGCTCCGGCGGGACTGCTCACCTCGGGCGCCGCCTGCGTACGCACCGAGCCCGGTCCTTTTCTCAGTCCCGTTCGGCTCAATGACGCCCAGGCGGTCACGCTCGCCGCCACCTACTCCGGTGAGATCTCGAACGCCGAGGTCCAGGCCGACTTCGAGGTCTGGGACACGGCGAAGCCGGAGGCCGTCCAGAAATGGCAGGACGGCGCCTCCGAGGAGGATCGGAAGCTTTACATCCAGCTCGAAGATGACGCGAAGCAGATGGACGGGGTCACGTACGGATGGCGGGTCCGTGTCCTCGACGGGGAACAGGCCTCGCCGTGGAGTGACACCTGCTTCTACACGATCGACCGGCAGGGTCCCGGCGCGCCGGCGGTGACGTCCGCCGACTACCCGGACGGTGGCGCACAGACCGGCGGGATCGGCGTCCCCGGCCGCTTCACCTTCACCGGCGTCTCCGCCGACGTGGTGAGCTACGAGTACCGGCTGCACGAGGACGAGTTCAGCGAGACCAGCGACTGGAAGACCGTCGCGGCGCCGTCGCTCGGCGGGGCGGTCACGTTCACCATCACGCCGCGGGCAGCCGGATACCACTCGATGACGGTGGTCGCCGTCGACCGGGCCGGCAACCGCTCCGAGGCGACCGGGTACGACTTCCGCGTCCTGGACACCCGGCCGTTCATCACCTCCACGGCCTACCCCGGCGCCTACCCGGGCGACCGCTGCTGCGCGAACCTCGACTACAACGTCGGTGTCCCCGGCGAGTTCACCTTCGACGCCCTCCCCGGCGTCGACACGATCGAGTGGCGCTTCGACGACGGGGGCGGCGAGGCCGGTTCGGTCGCCGCTGACGCCGACGGCGACGCCACCGTGAAGATCGCGCCGCTGAAGCACGGCCCGGTGGTCATGCGGGTGGTCGCGGTGAAGGGCACGACGAAGTACCCGGAGCGGTACCACCGGTTCCTCGTCGACGACGCCCCGCTGGTCACGGGAGACGTGAACACCGCGCCGTTCGTCGGATCGGACGTGAGCTTCCACTTCACGCCCCGGTGGCCGGGAGTCGTCTCGTACGACTATTGGCTCTTTCCGAACTCCCAGGGTGAGGGCATCCCCGAGCCGGTGAACATCCCGGCGCGCGCGGACGGCACCGCCGACCTCACCTTCACCGCGAAGCGGCTCGACCAGCGCGGTTTCTACGTCCAGAGCATCGCCGCGGACGGCACCCGGTCGATCTCGCGCTGGACCGACGTCCCGGTCTTCGACCCGCAGCCGACGGTGACCCGGACCGGCGGCGACGAGCTCGGATCGACGGCCACCCTGGTGGCGCGCACCGACATGCGGAAGCCGGCCACCTACACCGTGCAGTTCAACGGCGACCCGGCCACCAAGCAGGTGGTGAAGGCGGCCGCGGACGGCACCGCCACGTTCAGGTACACGGTGACCAAGACCGGTCATCAGTACCTGCACATCTGGGCGGCGAACGCGGCTGGGATCAGCACCGGCGCCGGTGAAGCGTCGTGGAACGTCTCGAACGGCCCGAAGGTCACCTCGGCGGAGTTCCCGGCGGGCGGCACCAGCCGGCTCATCCCGGGCAGCTTCACCTTCACGCCGCGGCTGCCGGCCCTGACCCACTACGAGTACCAGTTCAACAGCGGTCCGGTCGGCCGGCTGCCCGCCACCGGGCCGGCCACGCTGAAATGGACGCCGACCGCGGCCGGCACCTACTCGCTCTACGTCCGCAGCTACAACGGCAGCGCCAGTTCCCAGCTGACCACCTACAAGTTCCGGGTCGCACCGGCGGCCGTGAAGATCACGTCGATCACCCCCTCGCCGGTCACCACCGGCGGGGTCCGGACGATCACGCTGAAGGGTGCGAACCTGCACGCCAAGGACGTGCTGCAGGTGACGGTGCCCGGCGGGCGGACGATCGCCGGGACGATCAAGTCGGTGTCGGCGGACGGGACCCTGACCACGGCTGCCGTCAACCTCACCGGTGTGGCGGCGGGGGCCGCCTCGGTGGTGCTCCGGCCGTACGGGGCCGGCCAGGCCGTCGCCACGAAGGCTTTCACGATCGCGTGGCAGGCCAAGCCGGTCGCCGCGAAGAAGCCGTCGATCTCCGGGACGATCGCGGTGGGTGACGTGCTGAAGGCCGCGCCGGGCGCCTGGTCGCCGGCCGCGAACTCGTACGCCTACCAGTGGGCCGCGAACGGGGTGGCGATCAAGGGGGCGACCGGTTCGTCGTACACGATCCCCGCCTCCCTGCTCGGCAAGCGCCTCACCGTCACCGTGACAGCGAAGCGCACCGGCCATTACCCGGGCACGGCGACGTCCGCGTCCACTGTGGCGGTCGCGAAGGGCAAGGCGCCCAAGGCCACCAAGAAGCCCAAGATCAGTGGTACGCCGAAAGCCGGCCGGAAACTGACCGCCTCCGCCGGGACCTGGTCGCCCACAGCGGACTCGTACCGGTACGAGTGGCGGCTCAACGGCAAGGTGATCAAGGGTGCTACCGCTCGTACGCTCAAGATGAAGTCGTCCTGGCGAGGCAAGAAGATCACCGTGACGGTGATCGCGCGCAAGGCCGGCCACGCCGACGGCAAGGCGGCCAGCGCGGCCCTGAAGGTGCGCTGACGGTCTTCGTGAAACGGCCCGGCCTCCACTGGAGGCCGGGCCGTTCTGTATGCCGGATGGCCGCTGAATGAACAGTGCGTCGGAACGGTCCCGTTCTACCCGAACCGCCGTTGACCCCCCGCCCGTGCGGCTGATGTCATCCGTTGACAGATCCACATAGGTTGAGAACGGTTTTTCTCACACGGGGGGTTTCATGTTCCTGCACCAGCGCAGAGTCCTCGCGGCCATCGGCGCGACCGCCATGGCCGTCGCCTCGACCGCTCTCCTCGCCTCGCCCGCCCAGGCCGCCTCGACCGGTGTGGCGAAGGTCGTCGGCTCGTCGACGGTTCAGTTCGCGGCCGCCAAGGGCAAGGCGAACTCGCTCGTCGTCACGATCTCGGGTCGTACCGTGACGCTCGACGACAAGGTTGCTCTCAAGCCCGGCAAGGGCTGCAAGAAGGTCGACAAGACCAAGGTCAAGTGCACCACCAAGAAGAAGACCACCAAGATCACCGCCGCACTCGGCGACAAGAACGACAAGTTCGTCAACAAGACCAAGGTGGCCTCGCTCGTCTTCGGTGGCGCCGGTAACGACAAGCTGACCGGTGGCTCCGGCGCGGACGAGCTGCAGGGCAGCACCGGCAACGACAAGCTCTACGGCGTCGGCGGCAACGACAAGCTGTTCGGCGAGTCGGGCAATGACAGCCACTACGGCGGCACCGGCAACGACGTGATCGACGCGGGCACCGGCAACGACGTCGCGAACGGCGACGCGGGCAACGACAAGGTCTGGGGCTGGACGGGTAACGACAGGCTCGCCGGCGGCGCCGGCAACGACGAGGTCGACGGTGAGGCGGGCAACGACACCCTCTTCGGTCTCGCCGGCAACGACAAGGTCTGGGGCGGTGCCGGCAACGACGTCGCCACCGGCGGCGCGGGCGTCGACTTCATCTGGGGCTACACCGGTAACGACAACCTCTACGGCGACGCCGGCAACGACGAGCTGTACGGCTGGGACGGCGACGACGCCCTGCACGGTGGCGACGGCGGCGACTGGCTGCAGGCCGGCAACGGCAACGACAAGATCTGGGGCGACAACGGCGACGACGACATCGTCGCCGAGGCCGGCGTGGACCAGGTCCGCGGTGGCGCCGGTTCCGACGCCGTCGCGAGCGGTGACGGCAACGACTCGGTGTGGGGCGAGGCCGGCATCGACTTCATCGGCGGCGAGAACGGCAACGACACCCTGTACGGCGGCGCCGACACCGACCTGCTCTACGGCCTGGCCGGCAACGACCGCCTCTTCGGTGACGCGGCCGACGACCTCCTGGTCGGCGAGGACCTGGACGAGGCCGGCAACCCGGTCGGCAGCGCGACGGCCACCGACGCGGTCGACGGTGGCGCGCACGTCACCGGCGACATCTGCCTGGTGCTCGCCGCGGGCACCTCGGTCAACTGCGAGCTGACCGAGATCCCCGCGGAGCCGGCCACCGGCCTCTCGGCCAAGTCGGCGGGCGGCGCGGCCGCTTCCGGCTTCGAGGCGCCGAAGGCCAAGGCGGGCGCGCAGCTCGCTGGTGCCCGCAGCTAATAGGTCCACTGAGAAGCCCGGTCGCCACCACGGTGACCGGGCTTTTCGCTGTGCGGATTCCACCTGCCGGTCAATGCGTCGATACGGTCCCGTTCTATGGGATGGTGCTTGGATTCGCCGCTCGCGACCGCTGAAATGAGCGCGCTGAGAAAGATCGACGGGGGTGCTTCGTGTTCTTGTTCCATCGCAAGGCTCTGGCCGCGATCGGCGTGACGGCCGCTGCCGTCGCCTCGACCGCCCTCATGGCCTCACCGGCGCAGGCGGCCTCGGCCGGTCTCGCCAAGGTCACCGGGACCTCCACGGTCTCCTTCCAGGCCCTGATGGGCAAGACGAACAACCTGGTCATCACGATCTCGGGTCGTACCGTGACGCTCGACGACAAGGTCGCTCTCAAGCCCGGCAAGGGCTGCAAGAAGGTCGACAAGACCAAGGTGAAGTGCAAGACCTCGAAGACCACCAAGCTGATCAAGGTGGCGCTCGGCGACAAGAACGACGTGGTCAAGAACAAGACCAAGGTCGCGCTGCTTGCCGGCGGCGGCGCCGGCAACGACCGGCTGACCGGCGGCTCGGGCAACGACGAGCTCCAGGGCGGCGCCGGTAACGACAAGCTTTACGGTGGCGCGGGCGCCGACAAGATCTTCGGCGACTCGGGCAACGACGCGATCTACGGGGGCGCCAGCAACGACAAGGTCGATGCGGGAAGCGGTGCCGACTCGGCGTACGGCGACGCCGGAAACGACGTCGTGTACGGCGGGACCGGCGACGACAAGGTCGCCGGCAGCGCGGGAACCGACCTCGTCGAGGGCGGCGATGGCGCCGACAAGGTGTACGGCGACGCCGGTGGCGACTCGGTCATCGGTGGCGCGGGCAAGGATCTCGTCAACGGTGGCGACGGCGACGACACCGTCGATGGCGAGGCCGGCGACGACAGCCTCTACGGCGGAGCCGGCTGGGACGCGATCTACGGCAAGGCCGGCAACGACAAGATCTGGGGCGGCGCCGGTGGCGACTACGTCCTCGGCGACTCCGGCAACGACATCGTTCGTGGCGAAGCCGGTAACGACGAACTCTCCGGCGACGACGGCAACGACATCGTCTACGGCGGCACCGACGGCGACACCATCTGGGGCGGCGCCGGCAACGACGGCCTGCACGGCGAGGCCGGGTTCGACGGCATCCTGGCCGGCGCCGGCAACGACGTCATCACCGGCGCCGACGGCGAGGACCTGCTGATCGGCGAGGACCTCAACGACGACCTCGAGCCGATCGGCAGCGCGACCGCCACCGACAAGGTCGACGGCGGCAACCACACCGACGTCTGCCTCGTACTCGCCGGCGCAACGACCGCGAACTGCGAGCTCTTCACGTACCCGAGCACCTCGGGCCTCTCCGCCCGCTCGGCCGGCGCCGGTTCCGCCCTCGCGGACGTCGCGACGCGGCTGGCGGCCGGACCCTCCAAGTAAGACCTCTTCCTCGCCGTCCCCTTCTCCTGGAGACCCGCATGCTTCCATCCCGTCGCACTCTGATCAGTGCCGCGGTTGCTGCCGCCTTCGTGGCCGTGCCCTTCCTGGCGTCGCCGGCGCAGGCCGCCTCGGCCGGCACCGCGAAGGTCGTCGGCACCACGACGGTGCAGTTCGCCGCCCTGGCCGGCAAGGCGAACAGCCTCGTCATCACGATCTCCGGCCGTACCGTGACGCTCGACGACAAGGTTGCTCTCAAGCCGGGCAAGGGCTGCAAGAAGGTCGACAAGACCAAGGTCAAGTGCACGACGTCCAAGGCGACCAAGCTGATCAAGGTCGCGCTGGGCGACAAGAACGACGTCGTGAAGAACAAGACCAAGGTTCCTCTGAACGCCGACGGCGCCGCTGGCAACGACACTCTGACCGGAGGGTCCGGCGCCGACGCTCTGCAGGGCGGGGCCGGCAACGACAAGGTCTACGGTGGCACGGGCGCCGACAAGCTCTATGGCGCGGGCGGCAACGACAAGCTGGTGGGCGGCACCGGCAACGACCGGCTCGCCGCGGGTTCCGGCAACGACCTGCTCTACGGCGAGGCCGGCGACGACATCGCGTACGGCAGCACCGGCAACGACACGCTCAGCGGTGGGGCCGGCGACGACGAGCTGCTCGGTGAGGCCGGCAACGACCTCTTCTACGGCGGCGCCGGCAGTGACGGCCTCTACGGCCAGGCCGGCAACGACAAGGCGTACGGCGACGCCGGTATCGACTACCTGATCGGTGGCGACGGCAACGACTGGCTGGCCGGTGGCGCGGACAGCGACAGCATCGAGGGCGGTGCCGGCACCGACACCCTGCACGGCGAGGCCGGCAACGACGAGATCTGGGCCGGAGCCGGCAACGACAAGGTCACCGGTGGCGACGGCGCCGACTACATCGACGGCCTGGAGGGTGACGACACCGTCTACGGCGGCAAGGGCGGCGACGACATCTGGGGCGGCGCCGGCAACGACAGCCTCTACGGTGAGGCCGACCTGGACCTCATCGACGGCGAAGAGGGCAACGACCGGATCAGCGGCGGCGACTACGACGACGGCGTCTGGGGTGGCCTCGGTAACGACGTCATCTACGGTGACGCCGGCGACGACTACCTGGTCAGTGAGGACGCCGACGCCGACTACAAGCCGGTCGGCAGCCCGTACGCGACCGACCAGGTCAACGGTGGCGCCAACGTCCTCGGCGACATCTGCATCGTGATGGCCGCCGCCACCACGAACGGCTGCGAGTTCTTCGACGTGGCCGACACCACTTCCGCGTCCGCAGCCCGCACGGCCGTCCCGGCCGCCGAGCTGCGCCCCGAGTTCGCCGAACCGAGGACCAAGCGCAACTGAAACACCCCGTGAGAACGGCCCGGCTGCTGTGGCGGCCGGGCCGTTTCCTGTGGTTTACCTATGTATCAGCCCCAGCCTCTCGATCATCCCTAAGATCGTCGCTATGGTTGCTCCCGGGCCCGCGCCGTCTCCCCCGTGACTGCGCGGGCCCTTCTACGTCCCCGAGTCGAACGGTCTCTCGGCCCGACTGCGTGCCATCTCGTCAGCGACCTTCTCCATGAACCACCGCATCACCGCGAACGGAATGTCCCGCTGCCGTTCCGGATGCAGTGAGACCGTCACTTCGCGATCGAGGTCCTCGTCGGGAACCACAGCGGTGACGAAGGCGCGGCCGGGCAGGTGGGCGCTCGCACCCGGAATGCCGGCCCGGCTCGCTGGAGCAGGAACAGCCTCGCTCAATTCGATGTGCCCGGAAAGCAAAACGTCCACCGCGCGAAAACGCTGGTGGACGATGCTCAGTGCCCGGCGAAGAGCCTGGTGGCCAGGGGCGGGGTCGAACCGCCGACCTTCCGATTTTCAGTCGGACGCTCGTACCAACTGAGCTACCTGGCCGTGCTGGTGTTGCGGTCCTGACGGGACTTGAACCCGCGACCTCCGCCTTGACAGGGCGGCGAGCACTCCAACTGCTCCACAGGACCTTGCTTAGGTTCGTCGGCAACTTGCGTCACCAACTTACCAGTACCCCCAACGGGATTCGAACCCGTGCTACCGCCTTGAAAGGGCGGCGTCCTAGGCCACTAGACGATGAGGGCAACTCCGCCATCATTGCACACCCCGCTGGGAGCGAGATCGCAACGCTGGTGGCCTTCGTTCGCCTCAACCGCGCCCCGTTGAGTGCTCGCAAAGCATATGTGATCCCCTGGGCGGTCTCCAAATCGGGACCCCCCTTTCCTTTCGCAAGCTTCTGACCTGCGGAAATGTGAGGGCTATCCGGAGGTGGCAGCGGTGATGGCACGGACTGCGGTTGCAAGATCACCGAATGTCGACACCGTGGGTGGCACCGATGTCCAACCCGGGCCGGCCGCCACGATCATCAAAGGCGTGCGGGGTACGCCCATGAGCCGCTCCAACTGCTCCACCCGGCCGGTGGACGGCAGTTGCGACCACAGGACCACCACGTCGGGCACGGTTCGCTCGACGGCGTCCAGCAGCGCCCGTGGCGGCACCCGCGCCCCCAGAAGACGCGTGGGCACCCCTGCCTCGGCCAGTGCGGCCGTGAGCGCCTCCAGCGGCAGCGTGTGCTGTTCCTCGTCGGCGGCGGCGAGCAGGACGCGCGGTTCCCGGTCCCGGGGCGGGCGGGGTACGGCGGCCAGCACCTCGGTGACGGTCCGCGACAGCAGATGCTCGACCTCGACGAACCGTTCGGTGGCCTCATAACGTTCGCCGATCCCGATCAGCACCGGCATGATCACGTGCTGCCAGGCCGGGATCACGCCACGGCCGGTCACGGCGCCCTCGATGATGTAGCGCATCGACGGCCCGTCCAGCCGCATCGCGGCCTGGGCCAGCCCGCGGGCGGCGGGATTGGCCCGAGGCCCGAGAACGATGGTCTGCCCATCCCCGGAGGCAAAGGTGGCAGAGGAGGCGACAGAGGCAGTGGAGGCAGAGGGGGAGGCCGTTTCAAGGGGCGCCCGCTGTGCCCAGGCAGCAGCCTCCGCCGGCGCCACCCCTTGAGCGGTGAGCCGCTGCATGACCTGCAGCCGGACCATGTCCTCGACGGTGTACCGCCGATGATGGCCCGGCTCGTGATGACTGGGTCCCAGCCCGTACCTCTGATGCCAGGTGCGCAGGGTGGTCACCGCGACGCCGAGGCGGCGCGCGGCGGCGCCCGCACTCAGCCCGTCACCCACCAAGCCGCTCCGAAGAAAGCGACGACGGCGACAGGTGCGAGACCAAGCGCGAGGTCACCCCGGCGAGCCAAGGCGCGTACGAATCCGGATCCGCCTCCAGCCGTTGTTCGAGGTCGGGCAGCGCAACCCAGAGCAGCCGCGCCACCTCGGAAGGATCGGGGCGGAACGTGGTGCCGACCGGCAGCCGGCCGAGGAGCACGTGGTCGTACTCCCGCTCGACGCGTCCGGTCACCGGATCCTCGGCGAAGTACGTGTACACGCCGACCTCAACGAGCGGCACCCCGGCGACGCCGAGTTCCTCACCCAGCCGTTCCACTGCGGCGTCGGTCACAGCGACGCCCGGCGCCGGATGCCCGCAGCAGGTGTTGCCCCATCGCAGCGGGAACCGTGTCTTGACCGCGGCCCGCTGCTGCAGCAGCACCCGCTGCTCACCGTCGATCAGGAAGACCGAGAACGCCCGGTGCAGCTGACCCGGGGCGTTGTGCGCGTCCTCGACGGT
Organism: Actinoplanes sp. OR16; assembly: GCF_004001265.1. Taxonomy (GTDB): domain Bacteria; phylum Actinomycetota; class Actinomycetes; order Mycobacteriales; family Micromonosporaceae; genus Actinoplanes. Next base: position 2,466,954 of record NZ_AP019371.1, read on the forward strand.
CGCCGAGCCGACGGCCGCCCCGGAAGTGTCGACCAGTTCGACCAGATGTGATTCGCGTGAGCTCACCTAGAGACCACCGGTGATCCGCGAAGCGGCCAGCTTGCCGGAGATCAGCACCATCGGCACGCCGACGCCGGGCTGGGTGCCGGAGCCGGTGAAGACGACGTTGGACAGGCTCGGGTGCAGGTTCGACGGCCGGAACGGGCCGGTCTGGCTGAACGAGTGGGCGGCGGCGAACGGGGTGCCGGCGGCCATGCCCTCGTCGGCCCAGTCGGCGGGGGTGACGATCCGCTGGACTTCGACGCCGTCCCGGAAGCCGATGTAGCCGCGGTGTTCCAGTGTCCGCAGGATCTCGTCGGCGTACCGCCGGTCGAGGCCGCCGCGCCAGTCCATCGGGCCGGCTTCGAGGTTGGGCGCGGGCGCCAGCACGTAGTACGTCTGCCGGCCGTCGGGTGCGAACGAGGGATCGTCGTGCGTCGGGTTGGTGACCAGCAGCGACGGGTCGCTCATCAGCAGGCCCTTGCGGATGACCTCGTCGAACGTGCCCTTCCACGCCTTCCCGAAGTGGATGTTGTGGTGGGCGATCTTGGAGTAGCTGCGGTCCGAGCCGATGTGCAGCACGACACAGGACGGCGAGTAGCGCAGCGGGCGCCGGCGGCGGGCCGGCAGCAGATCCCGGTACGCGACGGGCAGATCCGGATTGAGCACCACCACGTCCGCCGGGATGTGCTCACCGCCGGCCGTGACCACGCCGGTGGCCCGTCCGTTGCTGACCAGCACGCGCTCGACTGTCGTGTCGTACCGGAAAGTGACGCCGTGCTTCTCCGCGGCGCCGGCCAGCGCCTTCGGCACCGCGTGCATGCCACCGACCGGGAAGTAGACGCCGGCCACCGAGTCCAGATATGCGATCACGGCGTAGATGGCGAGGGCATCGTGCGGCGCGAGTCCGGCGTACATGGCCTGGAAAGAGAAGATGCGCTGGGTACGAGGGTCGCGGAAGAACTGCTCGATCTTGGGCTGAAGACGGCGGAACGCGCCCATGCCGAGGAGCTTGAGCAACCCCAGATTCATCAGGTCGAACGGGGTGTCCAGGTTCTTGTCGATGAAATCGTTGCGCTCGAGATCCCAGAGCTTGCGGGTGTACTCGACGAAGCGCAGATATCCGTCGGCCTCGCGGGGACCGCAGACCCGGGCGATCTCGGCCGCCATCCGGGTCGTGTCGGTACGGATGTCGAGCGTGGAACCGTCCGGGTAGTAGGCCCGGTACGCCGGGTCGAGCGGCCGCAGCTCCAGCCAGTCGGACAGCCTCTCGCCGACCGCGGCGAGCGGCTCCTCGATCAGCTCCGGCATGGTCAGGACGGTCGGGCCGGTGTCGAACTCGTAGCCGCCGACCGAGAGACGACCGGCCCGGCCACCGGGTATCGGCTCACGCTCGACGACCGTCACCTGCCGGCCGGCCGCTGCCAGGTGAAGGGCACAGGCCAGCCCGCCGAGGCCGGCCCCGACTATGACGACGTGGTCGGTGGAACCGGTCACAACACGCACGGAAGGACTCCAAGAATGAGGGGGAGGAGGAAATCAGGCCGGGCGGTGGGTCGCTACGGTGGCCAGCTCGATCAGCTCGGCACGGGCGTCGGGGTGGATGGGCGCCTCGGAGAGCGCTGCCACGCCCTCGTCGACCCTAAGTTTGATCATCTCTTCGACCCGGGCGGGAGCGCCGGTCTCCGCGATGATCTCCGCGCGCAGCGCGATGTCGCCGGTGTCGAAGGCGGCGAGCTGCACGGGCGTCGCCATCCGCTTGGCCATCATCAGAAGGGTGGTGGGCTTGCCGGTCCGCAGGTCGTCGGCGGCGGGCTTGCCGGTGACCGCCGGATCACCGTAGACCCCGAGCAGGTCGTCCCGGAGCTGGAAGGCCTCGCCCACGGTGATCCCGTAGACCCGGTACGCCTCGTCGAGCCGCCGGTCGCCGCCCGCGAGCGCCGCGCCGAACGAGAGCGGCCACTGGATCGTGTAGCTGGCCGTCTTGTGCCGGGCCACGGTGAGCGCCCGCTCCACCGACCACGACGACGGGTCGCTCTCACCGAGCACGTCGAGGTACTGCCCGGCTATCGCCTCGACGCGCATCCGGTCGTAGCGATCGCGCACGTCGAGCAGGGCGGCGGCGGGCAGGCGGGTGCGGCTCAGCAGCTGATCGGCCCAGACCAGGCAGAGGTCGCCGACCAGGATCGCGGCCGAGCCACCGAAGTGTCCGCCGTGCTGCGACGCGAAGATCCGGTGGGCGGTCGGCCGGCCCCGCCGGGTGTCCGACTCGTCCATCAGGTCGTCGTGCACCAGGGCGAACGTGTGCATGAGTTCAAGGGCGCCGAGAGCGGGTAAGACGGCCTCGACCGGCTCGGCGGAGCCGACCACACCGCGCCAGCCCCAGTAGGCGAACGTCGGCCGCAGCCGCTTCCCGCCTGCCATGACGAGATCGCGGGCGGTCCGGGCGAAGCCGCCGAGCGCCGGGTCGACGGCATCCAGGGCGGCGATCTGAGAGGCGAGGAAGTCGGCGAGGGTCCCCTCGACCGCGCCGATCAAGGCTCGATGCGAGACCGGCTGACGTGGGATCGCTTCGCAGCGACTTCCCTCGAGGGTGTGATTGGCCACGTGCAATACCGTACCCTAACTTTCTGAAGTTGCGTCGATTCGTGCGTCGATTTGCCGGGAGGCCCGGGATGGATACTGATTTGACGGCTGCGTATACCCGCTGCCGCGAGCTTCACCGAGAGCACGGACGGACGTACTACCTTGCGACCCGGTTGCTACCGGCGTGGAAGCGGCGGCATGTCCACGCCCTCTATGGATTCACCCGATATGCGGACGAAATAGTCGATCGTACCGAGTCTCGGCCGTCCGCCGAGCGCGCAGCGCTGCTGAACGAGTGGTCCGCGAAGTTCATGGCCGGCCTGCGAGGCGAGCCGACCGACGACGAGCTCCTGCCTGCGGTCCTGCACACCATCGCGGTCTTCGACCTCGACCTGGAGGACTTCGACAAGTTCCTGCGCAGCATGGCGATGGACATCACCGTGACCGCGTACCCGACCTACGACGACCTGCTCGACTACATGGAGGGCTCGGCCGCGGTCATCGGCACGATGATGCTGCCGATCCTCGGATCCTCCGACCGGGCCGCCGCCCGCGAGCCGGCCCGCCAGCTCGGCTTCGCCTTCCAGCTCACCAACTTCATCCGGGACGTCGCCGAGGACCTCGACCGCGACCGGGTCTACCTGCCCGAGGAGCACCTCGCCGCGTTCGGCGTGACCCGGGAGGTCCTCGATCGCAGGGTCGCCACCCCTGCGGTGAAGGAGCTGGTGAAGTTCGAGATCGCCAAGGCGCGCGAGCACTACGCCGCCGCCGCGCCCGGCATCCCGCTGCTCGAACCCGCCTCCCAGGCCTGCATGCGGACCGCGTTCCAGCTCTACGGCGGGATCCTCGGCGAGATCGAGGCGGCCGACCACGACATCTTCGCCCGCCGCGCCACGGTGCCGAACCGCCGCCGGGCCGCCGTCGCCGTCCGCAGCCTCCTGACCAGGCCGGGCACTCCCGTCCAGATGGCCGCGTGATGAGGACGGCAGTCGTCCTGTTCACCAGGGATCTGCGGGTGCACGACAACCCCGCGCTCGCCGAGGCGTGCGCGGAAGCGGAGACCGTGATCCCGCTCTACGTCCTCGACCCGAAGCTGGCCGGCCTCTCCGCGAACCGTTCACGGTTCCTCCACCAGTGCCTCGCCGACCTGCGCGAGCATCTTCGTGCGCTCGGCGGCGACCTGGTCGTGCGCACCGGTGACCCGGTCGCCGAGACGATCAGGCTGGCGCGGGAGCACGAGGCCGGCGCCGTTCACCTCGCCGCCGACGTGAGCGGTTACGCGCGCCGGCGGGAGAGCCGGCTGGCCGGTGAGTGGACCGTGCGCCTGCACCCCGGCCTCACCGTCGTCGAGCCCGGACTGCTGCGACCCGGCGGTGGCGGCGAGGGCTACAAGGTCTTCTCGCCGTACTTCCGCTCCTGGTCACAGGCCCAGTGGCGGAAGCAGGCGGAGCCACCGCGCACGATCACGCTGCCCGAGGGCGTCGAACCGGGCGACCTTCCGAGCATCCCTGACGGCGAGTCACCCCATGCCGCCGAGGGCGGCGAGACCCTCGGTCACCGCAGGCTGAGTGCCTGGTTGCGGTCGATTGACGGGTACGACGAAGCGCACGACGACATGCCCGCCGACAAGACGAGCAGGCTCAGCCCGTACATCCGATGGGGTTGTCTCTCCCCGCTGGCGATAGCCGAGGCAGCCAGAGCGAGCAACGCCGAAGCCTTCGTGCGGCAGCTCTGCTGGCGGGATTTCTACTATCAGGTCGCTCGTGTCTTCCCGAAGCTCTCGACCGAGCCGCTGCGACCGGCGGCCGATCAGAGCTGGCGCTACGACGAGGACGCGCTCCGGCACTGGCAGGACGGCCTGACCGGGGTGCCGGTCGTCGACGCCGGGATGCGGCAGCTGCGCGCCGAGGGCTGGATGCACAATCGGGCACGGCTGATCACTGCGGCGTTCCTCACCAAACACCTGGGTCTGGACTGGCGGCTCGGCGTCGATTGGTTCTTCCGGTGGCTGATCGACGGGGATGTACCGAACAATTCGGGCAACTGGCAATGGGTGGCCGGGACGGGCAACGACACCCGGCCGTATCGGCGGTTCAATCCGATCCGCCAAGCGCTCCGATTCGACCCCGAAGGCGTGTACGTTCGGCGCTACGTACCCGAGCTCAAGGGCATCGACGGTCCGGCCGTGCATCAGCCGTGGCGCCTGCCCGAGCCGATACGCCGCGGCCTCGACTATCCCGGACCGCTCGAGTCGCAGCGGGACGAGGCGGTGTGGCTGCGGCCATGAGTTCCTGTCCGGCGTGCCGGATGGGGGAGCGCGGGGCCTGCCGGCGGTTGCGTCCGTCAAAACGTTCACCGGTAGGTCCCGCGGACCGCTCTCCGGCGTCCGACTTTGCCCACCGCGCGCGGAGTTCAAGCCTGCGTCGTCACCCACATGAACGTTCCCGGACCGCATCGAAGTGGTTATGTGGGTCGCATGAGCGAAGCGCGGCAAGTTGATGTGGTGGTCCTCGGCCTCGGCGTCGGGGGCGAGGAGGTCGCCGGACGCCTGGCCGCGGCCGGCCTGAGCGTGGTCGGTGTCGAGCACAACCTGGTCGGTGGCGAGTGCCCGTACTGGGGATGCATCCCCACGAAGATCATGGTCCGGGCCGGTTCGGCGCTCGCCGAGGCGCGGCGGATCCCCGGTCTGGCCGGCGCCGCCACCGTCGAGCCGGATTGGGCGCCGGTCGCCAAGCGCATCCGGGATGAGGCGACCGACGATTGGAACGACAAGGTCGCTGTCGATCGATTCACGAGCAAGGGCGGTTCCTTCGTACGGGGGACCGCGACGATCACCGGCCCGGGCCGGGTGCGCGTCGGGGACCAGGAGTTCGAGGCGTCGAAGGGACTGGTCGTCGCCACCGGCACGGCAGCCGTCATCCC